>JBDSVQ010000153.1:0-7229 GCA_039927135.1 Fimbriimonadales bacterium
AAAGCCGTTTGGCGACGCTAGTTGGGGGCTCGCGTTCGGCGCCTTCGCAGTTTTTGGACATAGCGCTTCACCCTTCCTTGGATTCCGCGGAGGCAAGAGCGTTGCGACGGCGCTGGGGGTTATGCTGGCGGTTTCCCCGGATGTCGCCGGGCTCTCGTTCGGTCTGTTTCTTCTGGTGCTCGCAATAACGCGGTATGTGAGCCTCGGGAGCATGCTTGCCGCTATTGCGGCGCCTATTGCTGCTGGCATTCTTGGTTATCCCTTACACGTCGTGATCGTCTATTCGATACTTGCCGCACTGATCGCGTGGCGGCACCGTCCAAACATCGAGAGACTGTTAAAGGGAACCGAGTCTAAGTTTGGTGGGAAGAAGGACGCTTGAAAACCCTCGACCGATACATCCTGAAGGAGCTTGCGGCGCCGCTGTTAATTGGCACCGTATCGGTCGTGCTTATGTTCTTGGCAAACACTTTGATCGCTTACGCACAAGAGGTGTTTTCGCGAGATATCCCTATCGAATCCGTTCTGCAGTATCTGCTTTTGAAAGTGCCACAGACGTTGAACATGACGTTGCCCGTTGGCGTTACCTTGGCAGGGTCATTGGCTATTTCTCGCCTGATTCGAGAAAGCGAGATGACGGCGATGCGCGCGGCAGGCATTTCCATTCGGCGGATTCTGGTGCCGTTCTTGGTTGTCGGCGCTCTCGTATCGATGCTAAGTTTTTACCTTGCAGAATTCGTAACGCCCAAGACTGAAGCGCGCGCAAGCGAGACAATGCGCAAGATTTTTGCAAGCGCTGAGGCGGTTGATTTGCGATCAAACGTGCTTCTTAAACTCAACAATGGCGAGTACCACGCTAGCATCGGAACGGTGAGGAAGAACGACAAGGGCCAAGTGGTGATCGAAGACATCTTGGTGTTCCAAAAGCCGAAGCGTGGAGAGGACTGGGTTGTGCAGGCGCCGACCGCGCTGTACGACGATGGCGTGTTGCAGCTTTTCGATGCCAAGGCGATAAAGATTTCAGGTGATCAAGCACAATTTTTCTACCCAAAAGTTTGGGAGGTCAATCTTAGGATGAGCCTTGATGACTTTTTCGGAGTGCAAGCTCCAGAATCGATGTCGATAACCGAACTTCGCAAGTCGATGTTGGAATGGAAGGCAGAGGGCCAAGACACACGCGCTGTGGAAATTGTTTACCACAACAAGATTGCGGTGCCTATGGCATGCCTTGTGTTTTCTTTGTTCGCGCCGGTCGTCGCTCTCTACTTTAGCCGCAGTGGCGCTTTTGTAGGGGTGCTTGTTGCGATCGTTATCGTGTTTCTCTACTACAATATTTGGATTCTCACGTCACAGGTCCTATCGAAGGGATGGATTTTACCGCCAATCGTTGGCGCGTGGCTTCCAAATGTTTTGTTCTTTGCTGCGGGGTTGTACGCTTTATGGCGCGCGGAATAGCTTTGATCGCGGGCGCCCTTGTTTTGGCGTCGGCGAACGCTCAAACGCAGACCGGTAATCCGTTGGATCCTACCGGTTTTCCGCCTAACGCTCCGAAGGATGGCCGTTTGCCACCACCCATGCGCGCCGAGCAAGGATCATACGAGCTAAAGCTCATTTCTTCAGATGAGTGGACCATCGACGGCGACGAAGTTACGGGAAAAAATGTTGTTTTCGAATATCGCGGCTATCGGGTGAACGCTGACGAAGCGTTAGGCGATCTAAAAACGAATCAGTTCGCGCTCAAAGGTAATGTCAATGTTCTTGGCGCGGAATACATAGTGCGCGGCGATTACGTGTTTGTAGATTTTCGCGCACGGTCGTTTAGATTTGTTGAGGGAGACGTGGACCTAAAACCTGCGCTGCTAATGGGCAGAGTGCAAACGGACGTTTACGTGAAAGCCTCGGACGCTAGCGGAACGGAGGACAAGATAAACGGCAGGCAGGTAACCGTAACCACCTGCGAGTATCCCAGCCCACACTATGCGATTTATGCGGGTGAGGTGACCGTAGAGCCAGGCAAGAAGCTCACCTTTAAGGACTTTCGATTAAAGATTCTCGGATCGACCATAGTGCGGATTCCCAAGGTCGTGATACCGCTCGACCGTAGAACGCAGGGCATAACACCAGATATCGGGCACAGCGACGACGAAGGTTATTTTATCAAAACGAAACTCGGCGTTCCGATTGGCAGGGATACGTTTTACTCGCGCATCGATCTCATGACGAAGAAAGGCGTCGGGCTCGGTGGCGAGTACGTTTTCGAGAGTGGGGCAGGGCGCGGCGGCGCGCGTATTTATGGAAATGTGCTTGGGGACAATCCGGGCCTGACGGCAAGCGCAGACTATCGGACCACCTTCGAATGGGGCGCTGTCGAAGCATCGCAAGGATATCGCAAGGCATTCTTCCTAACGGGAATCGATAACACCACGATTCAGACTAGACTGAAAATTAGCCCGCGAATTGAGGGCGGTATTACGGATATTACGTACTTCAGAGATAACAGCGTTACTGGAGCATTTGAATCGACAAATTCCAATGCAAAGTTCTCGGATAAGAGAACTTGGAAGCCAGGGTTGACCACGACGATCGAACTGAACTACACGGACATGATTGCGCGTAACAACGAGGGCAAGGGGGTACTCAGCAAGCGGGAAGCCCTGGAAGTGCGCGCCCAAACGAATTACGACTTGAAGAAGATGCTGGCGCGTTTGGATTACCAGCGAATCATTCCGATATCGGATTCGTTTAATTTTATCGGTGGTATCGATCGCGCACCGGAATTGACATTGATGACAGATGCGGCGCGGCTCTATGGGGCGAACAGGCCCAAGTGGATGCCTAACTTTACGCTGTTGACGTCTGCAGGTATTTACAATGACCGTTTTAACAACGTGCAGGTCAACCGATATTTCATAGATTTTCGCGCAAACCAATCAGCTAACCCCGCGAGACTGTGGAGTGTCTCCTACGACACCGGGCTGCGGCAAGGGGTTTACAGCGACGGCACCGCGCAATACACGCCGATGGCCAACCTGAACTTGCGATACAAAGCCGGCAAACGATTGGCTGCCAATATTTTTTACGGCTACACGAGGCAATTCGGATTTTCGCCGATACAAAGTGACCGGACCGGCTCGACAAATTACATGGCATTCGATGCTACAGCAGAGATCGCAACGGCGTTGACACTCGCGGGCCAAGTCGGATTCGATTTCCATCAGCGCTCCCAGGGTCTCGAAGGCTGGGTGTCGCCGGCGCTGAAGCTCGAATACTTGCCCAGTGCGGATTTCAAGGCAAGACTGAGCGGCAATTACATCCCGCAATTATCGTCGATCGGAAACATTCGTTTCGATTTAGCCTGGCAACGAGGCGAGACTTTTTATGGAGTAGGCGTTCGCTGGGATGGTGTTCGCGATTCTTGGGCAAATGTAAACCTTTTTATCGATGCCCTAAAGATAGGCCGACTAAAGGCAAGCGTTCTTTTGCTTTACAACGGTTATCTGCACCGATTTGACAGCAAACACTTTTCGCTGATTTATGATTTGCACTGCGCCGAAGCCGTGCTGCAAATCTTGGAAAACAGCACCGGTTTTAGACCTGGCCGCGAAATAGTGTTCTTCATCCGCATCAAGGGTCTGCCCTTCGATACGCCGTTCGGCGTGGGACGGCAGGGCCAGCCGCTGGACTATGGTACCGGTGGAGGGTGGCGTTAGGTACAATCTAGGTAGATCACTCCAGCCCGATACCGGGGCGGAGAAACCGACGTTTTTACAGCATCATAGCGCGGAGAGAGTCCGCCAAGGAATTTCAGCTCATGCCGAGAAAGAAGCAGGACGAGCCCATCGAGGCAGCGTCCGAAACAATAGAGACCACCGAGTCAAAACCTAAGAGAACACGTAGACCCAAGACGGAATCCGACGCCACGCCGGCAACCCGCAAACCACGCGCAGCCAAGGCCGATGCCGCCGAAGCGGAGGTGGAGAAGCCGAGACGGCGCGTCCGTAGAAAGCCCGTTAGCGAGCCGAAGCCAATTGGCGAGGTACCCGCGGTGACGACTTCTGGGATCGGATTCGTTTTTAGGGGCGCGGATGAGGCCGCCACGCCCAAGCCCAGAGCAACGAGGGAAAGGAAGCCTTCTGCCAGAAAGCCCCGAGAGGACCGGCCGAAGCGGCGTGAAAGAGCAGCGAAGCCCGTTGCAGCCAAGCGTGAGGTCAGGCCGCAGCTGCCCGAACGACCGGCGTATGAACCGATCCCGACGCCACCCGGCGCGCCGCGAATCGTCACGCGAAACGGTCGGCTCTCCATCGCAGTCGGCGATCAGGTGATTCCGCCGCTGATGTTTTTTGGAAACCCGGCTACCGAGGCTAAAGCCGAGACCGTGCTGGAAGAAATTCGGAAAGCAGCCGCATCCGGAATCCACTTGTTTTCTTTGATGGTGGATTTTGTCGTTAGCGATTCGGGCGCACAGCATGCCGTTGAGATGTCGACATATCTGCTCTCGCGAGTTGTGGAAGTGGATCCTGAGGCGAAGGTTATCTTTCGCCTGGTATTCGCCGGTGACGAAGGATGGGAAAAGAACTACCCCGACGGCACGTTCAAATACGAAGATGGAACGCTGGCAGAGCCGAGTGTTTGCGACAATGAATTTTGGGGCGATGCGCAGCGATATTTGAGCGCGTTTGTCAAGGCGCTACGGGGAACAAAGAATAGCGACCACTTGATAGGAATTCATCTGGATCGCGGAGAATGGTTCTTCGCTGATGGTTGGGGATACGACACCTCGCACGCTGCTGAGAAAGCATTTAGAGAATGGGCGATGTTTCGCTATAACGCCGACCGCGTTGCGTTGCAGGCGTCGTGGTTTGATGGTGACTTGCAATTCGATAAATTGCAGATTCCGAATTACGACGAAGCGCCTTTATCCGGCAGAGGCTTTTTGCGCGGCAGGAGAAAGGAGCGGCGGTGGGTCGACTATCATCTGTTCTTATCGGATGCGATGGTTGAACGGATTCACGCGCTTGCTTATGAAGTTAAGAAAGTTTCCCAAGGGAATCTGCTTGTTGGCGCGAGTTACGGCTACACCTTTGAATGGTCGCACCCGGCAAGCGGACATTTATCACTCGGGAAACTGCTGAGGACGCGCGAGATCGATATTATCGCCGGGCCGCCGAGCTACAAAGATCGCGGCCTTGGTGGGGCTGCGGCATTCCCCGGACCGATCGATAGTTTTGCGCTAAATCACAAACTGTTTATTAGTGAAGCCGATTTCAAAACGCCGATTAGCCAGGCAACCGGCGAGCCGGATGAATTCAATCCGCCGATGGCAACGCCGCAGGCGCTGGAAGCTGCGCATTGGCGCGATGTGGGTGCCGCTTTGGCGCACTCGACCGGCGTTAGCTGGATGGATTTGTGGGGCAATGGATGGCTGAATACGGCGTCCATCTGGTCGCGAGCGAAGCAGGTTCAGGACACGCTGGCGGTTGCATCAACAGTGCCGGAAACCGATCCTGATGTTGCCGTGTTAATCGACGAGCGCAGCCTTGCTTATCTAAGCGACGCGCGTGCATTCAAACAATTGGTACAGGATTCGCGTGAGGCGGTAATTCGTGCCGGTGTAAGCGCAGGTTTTTATCTGCTAACCGATCTCGCGCACAGAAAGCGATTCCCGGAGGCGAAGTTATACATTTTCCTCAATGCGTGGGATATTAGGCCGGAAGTTCGTACCGCGATCAAGAATCGTCTTCAGGGCGGCGGAAAAACGCTGTTCTGGGTTTATAGCGCAGGCATGTACGAGCAAGGGCGTGAAGCGTTGGAACGCGTACGCGAGGTTACTGGAATTGCCATTAGGCCGCAGCCTTTCAATAGCCTATCCGGCACAACTATTCTCAACCGGCGGCATGCGCTGACGGAATTGTTGGAAGAACGTGCGCTCAGCACGGTCGAACAATTGGAGCCGAGCTACTATGCGATACCGGAAGAAGGCACGACGGTACTTGGCGAATATACGCAAACCGGGTTACCGAGCTTTGTTGTGCGTGAGATGGCCAGTGAAGATGGCAACGAACGCTGGCGCAGTGTTTTCCTTGGTGAGCCACTTATCAACGAGAAATTGATTCGCGGACTGTGTTCGCTTGCCGGTGTGCACGTTTGGAATTACCACGGCGACGTCGTTCACGCGCGCCCGCCGTTCCTCTCCATTCACTATTCAGGCACAGGGCACCGAATTGCAACTTTGCCGGATCGTTGGCACGCCTACGATCCGCTTCATAACGAATTAATCGGAGAAGACGCGACGCATTTGCGCAGCGATGCCACAGATGGCGCGAGCCAAGTGCTTTTCGTCGGTGAAGAGGCCGACATCATGCGCCTCTCGGCGACGTCGAGCAAGGATGTCTTGGACATCGCCGATTATGCAGAAGTTGAATACGAGGACGAGAGCCAAGAATTAAGCGAAATGAGCGTCCCGTTGATCGACGTCGAAGCCGACGTCGATGCTGACGTGGAATTGGAAGTAGTGGAGACCAAACCAAGGCAGAGGCGCGAAAGAAAACCGAGGACTGCCGCGCCAAGAAAGCGCGCGCCCAAGAAGACCGCGCCACCTGAGGAAAAGAAAGAGCCCAGTTCCATCGGCTTCAGCTTTAGGCCCAAGGCGAACGAATGAGTTTTCGCTGCGGCGTTGTTGCGGTCGTCGGCAAACCGAATGTCGGCAAAAGCACGCTGATGAATGCCATCGTCGGCCAGAAAGTTGCGATAACTTCGAGCCGATCTCAAACGACAAGAAAGGCCATTCTTGGTGTCGCGAACGTACCCGGCGCGCAGATCGTTTTTCGTGATACGCCTGGAATACACGACCCGAAATCAAGGCTCGGTAAAGCGATGGTGGATACGGCATTCCAAACAATCCCGGAGGCCGATGCCGCTCTGTGGGTTGTGGATGTCTCTCGTCCGCACACCGATGAAGATAAGCGCGTGTCTCAGGCGCTACAGCAATTCGGTTTCGATCGTGTAGTCGTCGCGCTTAATAAAATGGACCGTTTGCGGCCGGAATATGTAGAAAGTCGTTTTGCAGAGTACGGTGAGATGAGCGCTCCGTCAAAAATGATTTATACGAAAGCGCTCACCGGCGAGAACATCAAAGAATTGCTCGAGCTGCTTGTTCCTTTGCTGCCCGAGGGCGACGCAATGTACGAAGATCCCGATTTCTTTACGGATCAAACCATGCGGCAGATGGC
>JBDSVQ010000154.1:0-7814 GCA_039927135.1 Fimbriimonadales bacterium
CCCCGCCCGCCAAGCAGAAGAGCATCGTGCATGCGATCATGCCGATAGTCGTAACCGAAAGCAACAAGCCCTTAATATTGGTAAGCGTCGCAAAGTTCGGCACAAAGTACGCCGCGCACAAAACCAACAAAACGAAAATGAGAAAAACGCCGCCCTTTTCCCAAAGGGCGCGTATCAAACGTCCGCCTCTATTGCCTGCGGCAGCGCCAGTCGAATGATATTCTCCTGAGTCGCCTGCTCGCGAGACAACTCGCCCACTAGTGCACCCTCACGCATCACCAAGATTCGGTCGCAAACGCCCAAGACTTCGGGCAACTCACTCGATACAAGCAACACGCCTACGCCCTGCTCCGCGAGTTCGTAAACGATCTCGTAAATCTCGCGCTTAGCCCCAACATCGATGCCCCTCGTCGGCTCATCCAGCATCAAAATGCGCACAGTCTCGCTGAGCCACCGCCCCAAAATCGCCTTCTGCTGATTACCGCCGGACAGCAGCCCAATCGGCTGTTGTAACGACGGCGTTCGCACCGAGAGCCGATCAACTTGCTGCTGCGCGTTGGCCGCCTCGCGCTTGTCGTCGATCCAAAAACCCAAGCGCGAATACCGCCGTCGAGCAGAGATATTAATGTTTTCCGCTACCGACCGCAGCCCAAAAACGCCATCCTTTTTACGGTCTTCCGGGCAAAGCATCAATCCGCTACGAATCGATTTCGGAGGCGTATCCGCACCTTCATTCCCAAACACCGAAACCAACCCAGCAGAAATACGTGATGCTCCGTAAATGGCATGCAGCAATTCAGATCGCCCAGCCCCGGCTAAGCCGAAGATACCGACGATTTCACCGGCGCTCACTTCCAAATCGACCGGCGAGCTAATCCCCGCCGCAACTAATCCGCGCACCGAAAGCGCGCACTCTCCAATTTCGCGGGTCCGGAATCCATAGACATCCTGCAGGCTGCGGCCCACCATTAGAGTAACGATATCGTCCGAAGTAACACCCTGCAAGTTCTCAAAGGTTTGCACGTGCTTGCCGTCGCGCAGCACCGTCGCCGAATCGCAAATTGAGAAAATTTCCGCCATGCGATGCGTCACGTACAGAATCACTTTGCCCTGCGCTTTCAAGTCGCCGATAACTTTGAATAAGTGGTCGACTTCGCGCGCGCTAAGGCTGCTTGTGGGCTCATCGAAGGCGATTACCTTCGCATCGTGAGAGAGCGCCTTCGCAATCTCTACAATTTGCCGAAGCGCAATGGGAAGGCTCCCAACCCTAGCCCAAGGATCGATCTTCACGCCCAATGTATCCAACATCGAACGCGTCTTTGCAGCGAGTTCTGATCGGTTAACCCAGCCACCGCGTTGCGGCATATGGCCCAAAAAAACATTCTCCGAGACCGTCATTTCAGGAACCAAATGCAGCTCTTGATAAATCACCGCAATGCCCGCATCGATCGCGCCGACCGGGGAGGAATACCGCGTAGGCTCCCCATTGAGGACAACCTGCCCGCTATCCTGGCTATAAACGCCGCTAAGAATCTTTAACAGCGTGCTCTTGCCTGCGCCATTTTCACCGCACAGCGCATGCACGCTTCCTTCCTCAACGCAAAACGATACATCGTCAAGCGCCCGCACACCCGGAAATGACTTACTTAGATTTTCGAAGCGAAGGTAGCTCACTGCCTACAGCAGGCCTTCTTCCTTCATCTTCGCTTCGTAATTTTCGCGTGTAATCAAAATACCGCTAGTCCACGTTTCCTTAGGAGGAACAACGCCATTCTTCACCCATTCAAACATCATCTTGCACGTATCATAGCCGTGCTTTCTCGGGCTCAATAGCACAGATCCGAAAAAGCCGGTTGGGTTCGGTTTCTTGAAATCATCAACACCGCTCGTGCCGTTTATTCCGACTCCAATCACATCGGAAGAAGAAATGTTTCGGCCTTCCGTAGCGCGAACAACGCCTAAAACACCATCATCATTACTGCTAAACGCCACCCACTTCTTAATATCCGAATGCTGCGTCAGCGTAATATTGGCTGCGTCTAGCGCACCCGGAATATCCTGCGTTTTCCAAGGCGACTTAAAAACGCGACCCGCATCAAACCCGTTTGCTACTAATACTTCCGTAGCCCCATCGATGCGCTGCCTCGCCGTTTCCAATTCATCCAAATTAACCGCAATGGCCCCGACTTCCGACATGTTCCAGCCTCGCACTTTCATCTCATCGACAATCGCCTGTCCGACCATCTTCCCGATCTTATGCGCGCTGATCCCCAAGTGGGGCACATCCATCGGCTGCTCGTCGGCATTTACCAATCGGTCGTCCACACTCAGCAATTTCAAGTTTGCTGACTTACACTTGGCAACGATCGCAGGACCGAGCTTCACATCCGGGCTGCAAATGATCACCCCGTCAGCGCCCTGTGCCGCTAGATTATCGAGCGCAGACATCACCTTTTCGGCATCCGGCGTCGGAATCTTGATGAGATCGAAGCCCAATTCCTCAGCAGCTTGGTCCGCAAACTTCCACTCCTGCTGAAACCAAACTTCCGTGGCAGACTTCACCAGAAACCCAATCTTGGGTTTATCCGCTTCACCGGCAACCGTGTCACCACCGCCGCCGCAGCCTGCAATCGCCGCGAGCGCGGCCACTCCGATCAAAAACTTGCGCATATCATCCGCATTTTGCCGGATTTACGCGTCGCGAAGAATCAGCAAGCCCGCCAGGCCGCCCAACACTTCCCGAGCGGTCGTCGTCGGCAACCCTCCCAAGGCCCCCAAAGCTCGATCTGCATAGTCTCTCGCCAAAGCCTCTGCGTCGGCGAATGCCCCCCGCTCTGCCATCAACTCGCCGATGCGATCGAGGTCCACATCCGCCACTCCATTCCCGAACTTCGAGCGCACGTACGCTTCCTCATCCGAAGAAAGGCTGCCGCGTAAGTAGATCAGCGGCAACGTCGCACATCCTTCGCGAAAATCAATTGCTCTCGGCTTCCCGCTAACTTCACTGCGGTAATCCAGCAAGTCGTCAGCGATCTGGAATCCCATGCCCACCGCCTCGCCGTAAACCGCAAGAGCCTCTTGGACGGCGACCGAAGCCCCTGCCGCCATGGCCCCTGCCCGACAGCACGCCGCGATGAAGCTCGCGGTCTTACGCCTAAGTATCTCAAGGTGGATCACCTCGTCGAGATCGAAAACGCCCCGTGAGTCAACTTCCATCACCTCGCCGGTCGCAAGCTCGACCACCGATTTGCTCACCATCCTGATGATCTCCAAGTCGCCATCGATCGCGAGCAACTCCATCGCCCGAGCGAGCAAAACGTCCCCACTCAATATCCCCGCGGTATTGCCGTACAAACTGCACGCCGTCGGCCGCCCACGTCGCGTTTCGGCGTTGTCGATCACGTCGTCGTGAATCAATGTCGCCATATGGATCATTTCCATGCAAGCACCCAAAGCTGCAACCCGTTCAGGGTCATAGGGCAGCCCGGTCGCACGAGCAGAAATCGCCACAAACAACGGCCGCAAGCGCTTCCCGCCGGCCTCACTAACGTGCTTGCCGATCGTGTCAACGGTTGCAGAATCCGACCCTAAAGCCTCGTTCAGAACCGCCTCGGCCCGAACAACATCCTCTGCCAACTCCGCAGCCAACTCGCCCGCAATCTCCCGCGCCGCTTCCAAATACCCTGCCGTCATGCAACCCCCCTATGAATGCAAATGTTCCCGAAAAACATATCCGCATAACTCACGCCCGTAAAGCCCACCGCCTCGAAAGCCACTTTCAATTCCGAGCGCGAAGCAAACGTATCGGTCGATTTCGGCAAGTATTTGTAGGCATCACGATTGCCGAAGACCGCGCCAAGGGCGGGTACCAACGTTGAGAACGCCGCGCTCGATGCAAACCGAACAACGGTATTGCGAGGCTTCGCCATATCCAGCGAAACGAAACGCCCACCCGGCTTCAGTACTCGATGGATCTCACTCAACGCCCCCGATAAGTCCGCCACATTACGCAAGCCCCAGCCAACGGTTACGGCATCGAACGAGCCTGACGCCAACGGCAAGGCGCACGCATCACCAAGGTTTAGCGCCATCGGCGCTTTCTTTTCTTGCGCGACCCTCAACATCGGCAAGCAGAAATCGACACCAACGATTCGCCCGGCGTCACCGATCTTGCGTCGAAGGGGTAAGCCGAAATCCGCCGTTCCGCAGCACACGTCCGCCACGGTATCGCCCGGCAAGAGTCCCAGCATCCGCACAGCCTCGGTCCGCCACCGATGGTGCAACCGAAGGCTCATCGCCGAGTTCACAAGGTCGTACCGGCCCGCTATGTCGCCGAACAGCGACTGCACCGCCTCGCGCTTCTGCGCGCCTGCGGTCTCCCAAGCATCATTGGTGCCGGCGTTGGCCACGATGGATTTATACCTGCGAGTTTTCAATTTTTTCTGAAATCTCGTAACGCGGGTACGTAAGTTAGGGGTCTAATAGGCAGGGAGGTGAACATGGTCACCCTGTTAGCCGCAACCATGATCTTGTCGCCCGTCGATGGCCTAGCCGTCGGCGCGCAAGCCGTTTTCGAGGCGCGGAGCCAACCAGGCGCCGTCGTCCGTTCGTCGTCGCTTACCGGAAAGCCGTCCGTGATCCTGCTTTGGGGACCGTGGTCGAATGGCTCGGCGCGAGCCCTCGTCGCCCTCTCGAACCTATCCAAAACTCAGCGTAAAGCGCGTTTCATCGCCCTTGCATCCTGGGATGAGCCCAAGAACGTCACCAGCTTCCTGGCGACGGTCCGAGGCGTGGACTTGGAGATTTGGATCGACCCCGCTGGAAAGAACGCTACGGAGTCTATCGCCGTGAAAGCCTTCAAAACGCGAAGATTCCCGAGCGTATACGTGCTCAATTCCCGGCAGATGGTTGTTGGATCGTTCCTCGGTTACAAGCCGGGTGATGACATAGCCGGACTTATCGACCGAGCGGATTAACCGGAGTGCCGTTCACACGGACCTCCCAGTGGAGGTGCGGGCCGGTGCTTTGGCCCGTCGAGCCAACGGCTGCGATCCTGTCGCCCGAGCCCACGCGCTTGCCAACACCAACGTACAGCCTCGAACAGTGGCCATACAGCGTCGCAACGCCGCCACCGTGGTCGATGATGATGCAGTTGCCATAACCGCCGCGCCAGCCTGCAAAGATAACCTCGCCATCGCCGGCCGCTGCGATCGCGGTGCCGCTCGGAGCAGCAATATCCACACCGGTATGCATGCGGGTTCGCTTCAGAATCGGGTGATAGCGCCCACCGAAGCCGCTGCTCATCCTGCCTGAGACCGGAATCCTAAATCTGCCGGCGTACTTCGGAACGGACGACGCCTTGCGGGTGCCGTAATACCGCCGAAGCTCGGATTCGATCGACGCGCTCTCGCGCTCCAGCTGGTCGAGCTCGCTTTGGGTTTGGGCTTTTTCAGCATGCAGCGAACCGAGCACGTCGCGCTTATATGCTTTGCGTTGCTCTAAAACGACCCGCGCTTGAACCTGCTTTTGATACAGGTTCGAAACCTTCTTTACGAGAGTGTCCTTCTCTCGCTTCTTAATCGCCACAACCTCGCGATAGTCTTTTAGGTCAGTCAGCAACTCGTCGTCTTGGTCTGCCAGCTTTCGCATGACGAACGAGTTGTCCTCGTCCGTGGTGAATGACTCGGCACCCATGTAGCTAGCCACAGCGGTCTGGTCGCCTTGCATATAGAGCATGCGCAGGCGGGTACCAATCTGTTCTTTGGTGCCGTCCAACCGTTTCGTCGCCTGCACGAGATCGGCGGCTACTTTCTTTTGGGAAGTCTTGGCGAGGCTGAGGTGCGTTTCCGTATCACGGAGACTGGATTTCGCGTTGGCAAGTAAGCTGTCCGCCCTCTGGATATCGCTCTCTACATAGCGGATATCCCGCTTCGTCTCGCGAATCTCCTTTCGGAGGTTGTTCGCGCGAGATTGAACGCTGTTTTGCTTGCGCTTGAGTTCGCTCTGGGATGGCTTCTGCGCGACCGCAACACACGCCACGAAGATCGCCAAGGCGATTAAAACTTTCTCCCTCATCGGTTAGCCCTCAGGTAGTTCCTTACGGAAACTGCCGCAGCCAGCATACCCAGAATGGCGCCGACCCCGGTCAGAAAGAGCATAACACGAATCGCCGGAAATGTCTCTCCGGTAGCGAGCAACGGACCCGTAATCTCCTGTGAACGCTTACTCAAGTACCACGCCAAAAGCCACAGCAACAGGCCGGCAATGATGCCACCCATTGCTCCCTGCAGCCCTCCCTCCAAAAGGAACGGCCACCGAATCCGCGAGTTCGTAGCCCCTACTAACCGCATGATGCGTATTTCTTGCTGCCGCGCAATGACAGTTAAATGGACGGAATTGAGTATCAAAGCGCCTGCAGTAAAGAAAGTGATGATTCCCAGCACCATCCCCGCCCACCGCACGAACTCAAGTAGCGCCGTCACACGGCGACGTTCTTCGATCGCATCACGGATGCCGTCCTCCTGATGAAACGTCGCCAGCGTCTCGATCTTCGCTCGAACACTTTCAGCCTTCGCTAGGTCGCTGAGCGATACCAAAAGCTGATCAGGTAGCGGGTTCTCGATCTCGCGGGTCTCGTCGAAGATCCCTCGGCGCTTACGGTACTTCTCCCACTCGACATCCTTAGGCAGCAAAACCACCCGCCCCACTCCATCAAGGCGCCGCAACTCCTGTGCGCTCTCAGATATCTGCGCAGGTTCAGTCCCCGGAGCGATTGAAAAAGTCAGCTGAAACTGCCCAGGCAGCTGCTCAAGCTGCCCCCTCAGCGAAAGGTACGCGTAACCCAATCCACCAAGAATCACCAGCGCGATCGCGGCGGTGTTCACCGCCGAAATCGTCATCAGCGGATTGCGCCGCAGCGCGGTAAACGTCTCGCTCAGGATGAATTCGAGCCTGTCAAGCATGCTTTGCCCCCGTGTCGCTGAGCAATTCACCTTGGTGAAGCGTCACAACGCGCTTGCCCAAGCCCTCGATCGCGTAAACATCGTGCGTCGCCATCACGACGGTCGTACCACGCTGATTGATGTCGGTAAGGATTCCCAAGATGTCCGCGCTCATGGTCGGGTCGAGGTGTCCCGTTGGCTCGTCTGCCAACAGCACGCGCGGAGTGTTGATCAGCGCCCTAGCAATAGCGACACGCTGGGCCTCACCGCCGGAAAGGTGCGCTGGGAACGACTTCGCCTTGTGCAGGATTCCAAACCGATCCAAGAACTCAGGCACCATCCGATGAACCATTCGGCTGCTATGTCCCGCAGCCCTAATCGCATAGGCGAGGTTCTCGTAAACCGTCTTCTGCGAAAGCAACAAAATGTCCTGCGGAACAAAGCCAACGCGCTGCCTTAACCGAGGTATGTCGTTCTGCTTAAGCGTCGAAAGGTCGCGCCCGAAAATGGATGCTCGGCCCCGAGTAGCGACGACTTCGCGAAGAAGCAGCTTAAGTAGGCTCGATTTGCCCGACCCCGAAGGCCCCAGGAGAAAAACGCATTCCCCTTGCTCGATCGTGAGGTCTACATCCTTGAGAGCCGGCCGATTCCTTTCGTATTCCAGGCTGACGTTCTGGAATTGGATCACGTGTAGCCATTATGCCTCGGTATAATCAGCCCTCGCACGGCCCGGTCGTCTAGCGGTTAGGACATCGCCCTTTCACGGCGAAGGTCGCGGGTTCGAATCCCGTCCGGGCTACCACCCAATGTACTATCGGCGTCCCGCCGATAGACCCCGACTAAACCCCCAGAGATACTGCCCAGACCCGCAGC
>JBDSVQ010000155.1:0-6814 GCA_039927135.1 Fimbriimonadales bacterium
TCGAAAGAATAATGTCGACCAGGTTCTTACCGATATCATGAACGTCCCCGGCAACCGTGGCAAGCAAAATGCTGCCTTTATCGTCACCATCAACTTTGTCCATTAGCGGTTCTAAATGCTTAACCGCGGTTTTCATGACTTCCGCGCTTTGCAATACGAATGGCAACTGCATCTTGCCCGCGCCAAACAACTCGCCCACCTCTTTCATGCCGTCCAGCAAGATATTGTTGATGATGTCAAGTGGCTTATAGGTCTCTAATGCCTTATCAAGGTTTGCTTCGAGGCTCTTCTTAATACCATCGACAATGTGCCGTTTCAATCTGTCTTCGACGCTAAGCGCCGCCAGCGCATCCTCGGTCGGCCGAACGCTTGTCACATTCTCAAACAGCGACATAAACTCGACGAGCGGGTCGTATTCACCCTCGCGCTCGTCGTAAACCAATTTGCGCGCAACTTCCCAAACCTTGGGATCAACCTGCGATTCCGGCATGATCTTTGATGCGTGAACGATCGCGCTGCTCAAGCCTGCGTCGCGACAATAATGCAAGAACACCGAGTTCAGCACGTGTCTTGATGCAGCTTTTAGCCCAAAGCTGATATTGCTGATACCGAGCAGCGTATTGACATCCGGGTGTCGTCGCTTAAGTTCGCGAATCGCCTCGATCGTGTCGATACCGGCTTTCCTGAATTCTGCGTCTCCGGAGCCGAGTGTAAACGTAAGGCAGTCGATAAACACGTCGTGCTCTGCCAGGCCATAACTTCGCGTTTCGTCAAGTATGCGCTCCGCAATTTCCACCTTCTTCTCGGCAGTCTTGGCCATGCCATCCTCGTCGATAGTAAGCGCAACAACGGCAGCCCCATATTTCTTGCAGGCGGCCAAAACCCGCTTCGTTCGCCCGCCGCCGTCCTCGTAATTGATCGAGTTGACAATAGGCTTTCCCGGTAGTTTCTTCAGCGACTCTTCGATAACGTTCGCCTCGGTACTATCCAACATTATCGGGATAGTCACTTGTTTGGCGTATTCGAAAAGCAGCCTGTCCATGTCAGCAACTTCGTCGCGCCCCACATAAGCGGTACAAACGTCCAAAACATGCGAGCCTTCGGCCTCTTGTTCGCGAGCTAATTCGGTCAACGCCGTCCAATCTTCAGCAGCCAGCAAATCCCTGAACAGCTTGCTTCCGTTGGCATTGGTCCTTTCACCAACAATTAAAAAGGAAGGCGACTGATCATACGGTTGATGCGAGTACAGCGAAGCGCATCCGACCAACGACTCCGGAAAACGCGCTGCACGTTGCAGTCCCCGCACCCTCTCCGAAACTACTCTCACGTGTTCAGGTGTCGTCCCGCAACAGCCACCCACGATATCAACGCCGTACTCCGCAATAAACCGCTCGTGGTAATCAGCAAGCCCTTCAGGCGAAAGCTTATACACCGCCTGCCCGCCCTCCATCATCGGCAACCCGGCATTCGGCAAGACACTTATTCGCCGCGTGGAGTGCTGCGAAATATAGCGAACGTGCTGCAGCATCTCTTCCGGCCCCGTAGCACAATTGATGCCGATACCGGTAACCTCCGGATACATCTCCAACTGGGTAATTGCAGCCGCAATTTCCGAACCGACAAGTAGTGTGCCGGTCAATTCAACCGTCACCTGAACAAATAGGGGCAACTGTTTCCCGGTCGATGTCATTGCGCTGATCGCGCCGGCGACCGCAGCTTTCACATTAAGTAGGTCCTGTGCGGTCTCAATTAGTAGCGCGTCGCTGCCACCTTCGATTAAGGCAGTAAACGCAACCGCGTAGCTATCTTCTACTTCATCAAACGACACTTGCCCTAAGGTCGCAAGTTTTGTGCCGGGCCCGATCGCCCCAAAAACATATTTGTCTTCTTCGTACTCGTCAGCAACCTTGCGCGCAATTTGTGCTGAGCGAAGGCAAATCTCAGACAATTTATCTCTAATCTCATACTCATCAAGCACATAAGAAATCGCGCCAAATGTGTTTGTTTCAACGATATCCGCGCCGGCGTCGAAGTAGTCTCGATGAATCTTCTCAATAACATCGGGCCTTGTCAAAACAAGAATCTCGTTGCACCCATCGAGGCCATCGAAATCTTCTAAAGAAAGGTCGGCAGCCTGTATCTGCGTGCCCATTGCCCCGTCGCAGACAAGTACACGTTCTTCTAATGCTTCAATAAAGGTTTTACGGACGCCCAAGGTAGCTTAGATTATGGCAGACAGGCGACGAGTGTTACTCGCGCCAGAAGTCGCCGATCCACGGCGCGGGCTTCATCGGCCTCGTCGCCTTCCGGCTTTCGCCGCGAATCGCCTCGTCAGGCTTCGGATGTCCATGGAAAACCACGATCTTCGTCTCCGGTGGAGCCGCCGGGGCTTTGAAAAATCCCATCACTCCCTTCGGCATGCAATGCCGCTTAAAGCTTCGGCACCATTCCTCAGGCCAAAAAACCAGCCGCCCCGACTCTTTTTCCTTCGCCGTCAGGTAGCCCTGCTCAGTTCTAAAACTCGAGCAGACCTCGGATTTGTGCCCATCGAAGTATTCCAAAACCTCATTATGTTTGCCAATCGTATAGCGGTAAACCGACGAATTACCCGTATATCTCCAAGGCAAAGTCCAATCGCGAATTATGCAGAAGTCACCGGGGTGATCGAAGAAGCAATCAATCTTATCGATAATCACGATATCGATATCCAAAAACAGCGTAACGCCTTCCAACTCGCCAATCGAGGGCATAAACGAGAACAATTTCCGCCATCCGCGATCCGGCGCCCCCGGAGGCAATACCAACTCAGGCAAGGGAAGCGCCTCTACCTTCGGGCTCAGTCCCTCAAAGTCATCCGCCATGCAAACGAAGCGGTGTGGCAGCGAAAGGTTCCGCTCCACCATGGCCTGCAGCCGGTTCACATACTCGGGCCCATACCGAGTCCCCCACTTCATGCAAAGAACGTTCACCATGAGCGAATCAGCATACCTTTAGCCCTTCTTAGGCTTGATTTCTACATCCACCGTGAAGCCGGCCCAAACCTGGGTGCCATCGTCTTGCACTGCGATTGGGGCAGAGGCCTTCGTCTTGATCGTTGCGGCAAACGGCAGCCCATCGTCTCGCACGTAGTACGTCGCTGTCATGGTCATGCCTTCAAGCGAGCCGGTAGCCGTGCTGTCAATCCGGTGGACCGAAACGCCGTTCACGTCCTCCTTGCCCCGGTAAACGAACTTCTCGTCTACCTTCACCGGCCCGAAGGGCGGCATGTCGCGCGTGTTCGAGGACGACCATGTCGAGCCCGGACCAATCGGCGATTCTGGGTACATAACCATCCCCGCGCCGAAGAGCCCTTCGAAAAGGCTGCTTGGGTCTTCCAGCAGAGCGCCCCGGTCGTCAAAGCGCACTTCTCCCTTTTGCCCGCCCAGCTGCTGCCACTCCCCCTGGGCCTTGCCCGTAAGTTTCAGCGGCGAACTGTCGAACGCGAGCAGTACTTTGCCGGCTTCAACGGAGCTCACCGTCACCGTATAGTCCATCGACATCGTCGATTTTCCGACAGCTTCCGGCGGGATCGAATTTTTGCCTTCCACCTGCCATACGTCGATGTTTCCGATTAGCGTGCTGGAAACCGAGGCATCGGCGGCGGGCTTCAAGCGAAGCTGAACGCCACCTACGACGGGAGTAGGCTCCACGAACGTGAGGTCGGAAGTCGGCTCCGGTGGAGGCATGGTGTGGTTTGTTGACGCTGGATCGCCGCCGCAACCTGCCAAGAGGCCCAATAAGAAGAGCCAGTTGAGTCTAACCACGGTCGCGCTCAATCTCCACTCCCGCTTGCTCTGCGCCCTCGGTGCCCGGCGGATCCAACTTGGCCACGCGAACCCGGACCTGCTTCGCAGAAGCAAATTCTTCCAGAATCGAATTCGCGATCTTTGCGGCCAGCGTTTCCACGAGTTTCGCGGATGGGCCGCTCGCCGCCTTCTTAATCAGGGCCGCGACCTTCGAGTAATCCACCGTTTCATCTAAATCGTCAGACCGCGCAGCGTCCGCAGTTTGGGTGGAAACGGCAACGTCGAAACGGAACCGATTCCCCATTTGTCGCTCTTCATCGTAATACCCGTGCTTCGCTTCTAACTCGAGCCCGGAGACAAAAACTTTGTCCATCGTCCGATTGTAGACGTAATCAGGCGCCTCCCGTGCGTCTTAGCTAAAGGTTTTGAGCAGTCTCCGGCGAACCGCCGTCAAAGGTTTCCTCTGGCAAGTCTTCGGCCTCATAGGTCAGCGCGGCGCGGCTTTTCTCGCCTCGATCGTCCTCGCGCGATTGCTTGTGCCGGAGGATTTTGGCGTTGTCGCCATCGCTTTGGCGGTCATCACGTTTGCCGAGATGCTGCGCGTCGGCGGCTTGGTGCCTGCCTTCATCGCGCATCAGGAGACCGATAAGTCCGCTCGCCACACCGTCTTCTGGCTCGGCCTTGCGGCGGGCTTCGGCTTCTTCGCGATCATGTTCTTCGGCGCGCCGTACGCTGCCGCTTGGTTCAATGCGCCGAAGCTTGATTCGATCCTTCGGGCGCTTTCGTTTACGCAGCTTGTTGATTCGTTCCGTACCGTTCCGTTCGCGATCATGGTCCGCGATTACCGATTCAAGGAAAAGTCGATAGCCGAATCGCTGCCGATGCTGGTCGCCGTGCCGGCAGGCATCGTTGCGGCGTGGGTGCTGCCGGTTGAGCAGCGGGCTTGGGCGCTTGTCGTTATGTTTCTCATCCGCTATCTGCTCAGCACAATCCTCGTCCTCCGATACGAGCCGTACAAGCCCAGGGCCGTCTTCAACGGCAAGTTCGCTCGGCAGCTATCCGCTGAAGGGCGCCGAATTCTTCTCACCAGCATCCCGGCGAGCGCGCTCGATCCGCTTTCACGGCTCGGTCTGGGCGCGCGTATCGACGTCGGCTCGGTCGGCGTTTTCAACCTTGCCAGCGCGGTGACCATGCCGCCGACCTTCCTTGCGTACGCCGCCAACTGGACCCTGTTCCCGATCATTGCGAACAATATCGATGACCATAAGCGGATTGAGCGGTACCTCGTCCGCTCGCTTAAGTCCGTCGGCTTGTTGTCGCTCGGCGTTCTCGCGTGGCTGGCGTTGGTCTCGCCCGACCTGCTTCCCATCGTCTTCGGCGAGAAGTGGCTCGCCGTCGTCGTGCCCACGCAATGGCTGTGCCTCGCCACCGCGTTTCGGAACTACGTCCTCCTTGCCACCAACGCGTTGATGGCGTACAAGAAGTACACGCCTGCGAACGTGATTTGGTGGGTGGGCCTCGCGCTGCTCGTCGGCCTGTTCGTCTTCTGGCCCATGCCTGCCGATTCGTCTATCGTCGCCGCCCAACTATTCGCCGCAGCAATGGGCGTCACCTGGCTCCTCACTGTCATATTTACCGCCAAAGCATTCAAGCTGCAGCCCTCGCACACGGCAGCCACCGTCCTCGTACCGGTCGTCCCCTCGATACTCGGAGCCGGTGCCGCCTGGCTGGCCCGATTCCTACTAAGGGAAGGCTTGGAGTCATGGATGCGCCTGCTCCTCGAAACCGCCGTCTTTGTCGCGGTATTCACACCCGTAGCCGGCAAGATGCTGGGCGGTCACTGGTTCTCACTGTTCACGGTCTCCGGCGTGCGCGGTGTTATCCGCGGGACCCGCGTCGAGGAGGCAACGCACGAGTAGGTGGTTGCAGGCCGGTGGGTAAAAGCATTCATGCATCCATCCATTTCTTCCCTGCCGCGGAACGGGATCGTTGACCTTCACTGTTATCAAGATAAGGTCGAGATCATTGACGTTGAATGAGAACTAATAGAGTTTGGCGACTGCTGCCTCTCGCTGTGCTTATCGCGATACTCACGGTGTCCGTCTGTGCTTGGCGCAACCTCGTCAACCGCATCCCGTCAACTGGTTCGATGATTAAACAGTTCAAGGCCCATCGCCCTACGTTGGATCAATTGCGTGCTATGGTCGAAACCGAACGAGATGTAACGTTCGTGAGCCCGGGCGAGGATCCGAAGCAACTACCAGGACATCTGCCAACCAATACTGAGCGCTGGCAGGAATACAACGCCCTCATGAAGCGAGCAGATGTGAACTTAGGAATTGAGCTTTCCGCCGATGGGCATCTATATTTTTGGACGTCGAGGGTTGACGGCTTCCTATCTGGTGAGATGCGAGGGTTTGCTTACTGCCGACAAAAGCCACGCCCTATAAACAGCGACCTTGATCGGGGTCCTTTGCCCGATCGACAAGACCTACAGTATCAGCCAATCACCGACAACTGGTACATAGTTCACGACTTTTAGTGCCCCCGAGCGTTTGGGAACGACGGCTGGCTGGGCGTGACCTTACCATTGCCTCAGACTTGGGTGGCAGGGAAACGCGGCAACAACGTTCAATGCACGACTCCGCTCCGATCAGCGTATCCCTGAACCACACACTCGCAATAAGTGAACTCCCCAAAATGTGCCGACTCAGCTACGAGAGGCCCGAACACGCTCACGAGTTGACTTCTCCTCTATCGCGGCCTCTCGCTTTTCAGTATCGACCGCATCAAGAAGCTGCTTCTAAAAGCTCTTCACCGCGGAAGAGCCTCGATGCGCGTCAAGAAGTCAGCGCACTTGAAAGGGACCTTCCAATCATGTGTACATAATCCGAGATGCGTGACCGCCGTTCGGCAGAGGATTTCCATGGGATCAGCTTCGAGGACTACAAGCAGCAGCGGCTACGTCGATACGGAACCGCAAACCCTGATCCGATGGAAGTGCCCTTGTGGCAGGCGATTCTCAAGCA
>JBDSVQ010000156.1:0-3604 GCA_039927135.1 Fimbriimonadales bacterium
GGCGGGGACTTCGACTTGTCGGTAGGTTCGACTGTTGCCCTTGCGGGTGTTATTGCTGCGATTGCGATTCGCGACACCGGCAGCGTGGCGATTGCGCTCGCTTCTTCGCTAGGATGTGGGACTTTGGTAGGCGCTTTAAACGGCTTTGTTATCGCGAAGATAGGTATTAATGCCCTGATCACGACGCTTGCTACTATGCAGATTGTGCGCGGTGTTGCCTTGCTCGCTTCTAATGGGTCATCGATTGGATTGAGCCACGAATCGTTTTCTACTATCGGGCTTGCTTCTCCGCTCGACGTTCAATCACCGATTTGGATGACGTTCGGCATGTTTCTCGTTTTCGGCGTGCTGCTCAATAAGACGACGTTTGGCAGAAATGTTTTGGCCATTGGTGGAAATCAAGAAGCTGCGCGTTTGGCTGGCGTAAAGGTGGTGAGAACCAAAATTCTCGTTTTCGCTTTGCAGGGCTTGGTGGCAGCGTTTGCGGGCGTTGTGCTCGCAAGTCGAATCACCAGTGGGCAACCGACCGCCGCGCAGGGCCTGGAGCTCCAAGTGATTTCGGCCTGCGTCCTGGGAGGGGTTTCCCTGACCGGTGGAATAGGCACCATCAGCGGCACGATCATGGGCGTCCTGATCATGGGAATTGTGCAGAACGCGATGAACCTTCGCAATATACAACCGTTTTGGCAGTTGGTTGTGAGCGGGGCGATCTTGCTGGCTGCCGTGATGCTTGATCGGCTGCGAACTCGCCGCGCGTGATAGAATTGCGCCGATGAATCCCACTTTGCAATCCTGGCTGACAGGCCAGTTGGACGATCTGAAGGCGCAGCACCTGTACAAGACGCCGCGCATTTTGGAGTCTCCGGCGGACGGGCGCGTGCGCATGGACGGCAAAGAGGTCGTCAACCTATCATCGAACAACTACTTGGGGCTAGCGAACCACCCTAAGGTACGTGAGGCAGCGCTGAAGGCTACGGAAAAGTGGGGAGTGGGCGCAGGTGCGGTTCGCTGGATAGGCGGCACGATGGGCGTGCATCAAGAATTAGAGGAGCGACTGGCGGAGTTCAAGAAGGTAGAAGCCGTTTTGGTTTTCACATCGGGTTTTACGGCTAATAGCGGCACTATTCCTTCGGTCATGACGAAGGAGGATGTGATCATTTCGGATGAATTGAATCATGCAAGCATTATCGATGGTGTTCGGCTGAGCGCAGCGGAATATCGAAAGTCGGAGGGATGGGTTTATGCGCATAAGGATATGCCGCAGCTGGAGGATTGCCTAAAACGCGCGAGTGGATTTGCGAAGCGTATGGTGGTGACCGTTGGCGTATTCAGTATGGACGGTGACATCGCGCCGCTTAAGGAGATTGTCGAGCTTTGCGAGAAGTACGATGCGCTTGTTATGGTGGACGACGCGCACGCAAGCGGCGTGTTGGGCAAGAACGGCGCGGGCACGACGTCGCATTTCGATTTGTATGGTCGCGTGGATATTCAGCTTGGAACACTGAGTAAGGCGTTGGGCGTTGTTGGCGGCTATATTGCCGGTTCTAAGGCGCTTAAAGAGTATTTGATCAATCGCGGCAGGCCGTATTTGTTTAGCACCGCGCTGCCCCCTGCTACCGCCGCGGCTCTGATTGCCGCGATCGATATTATACAAACTGACCCAGAGCCGATGACTCAGCTTTGGGATAATGCACGGTGGTGGAAAAAGGAGTTGGAATCGTTGGGCTTTGATACGATGGGCAGCGAGACGCCGATTACACCGGTGTTGTGCGGTACTGAAGAGAGTGCAGTGAAAATGGAGAAAATGCTTTGGGAAGAGTGCGTGTATGCGCTTTCTATCTGTTTCCCGACAGTTGCAAAAGGGAAGGCTAGGATTCGCACAATGCCGAGCGCTGCACACACCCAACAAGACTTGTCATTTGCATTGAGCGCTTTCGAGAAAGTCGGCAAGCAATTGGGGATTATTTGATGACGCCGGAGCAGCAATTAGACGTGCTGCGGCGCGGTTGCGCCGAGATCATTAGCGAAGAGGATTTGCTTGCAAAGCTCAAGAAAGGCAAACCCTTGCGGGTCAAGCTGGGGGTGGACCCGACTGCGCCGCATATCACGCTGGGATGGGCGGTCGTGCTGCGAAAACTGCGCGCTTTTCAGGAATTGGGCCACACGGCTGTGCTGATCGTCGGCGATTTTACAGCGATGATCGGTGACCCGAGCGGCACCAGCAAGACTCGCCCGCAGCTAACGCGGGAAGAGGTGATGGCGCACGTTGAATCCATTTCCGAGCAGCTTTACAAAATCCTCGATAGGGGTAAGACCGAGATTCGTTACAACGGTGATTGGCTGCTTCCGATGAATTTTGCGGACGTGATTAGGCTGGCCGGAAGGATAACGGTTGCTCGCATTTTAGAGCGAGAGGACTTTAGCAACCGGCTTGAGCAACAAAAGCCCGTCGGAATGCAAGAGACACTTTATCCTTTGTGCCAGGGATACGATTCGGTGGCGGTTGAGGCGGATGTTGAGCTCGGCGGGACCGATCAAAAATTCAATAACTTGGTTGGCAGAAATCTTCAGGGGCAGTACGACCAAGAGCCTCAAGTTGTCATGTTAATGCCCCTTCTTGTGGGTTTAGATGGCAAAGATAAGATGTCGCAGTCGCTCGGCAATTACATCGGAATTACCGATGAGCCCAACGAGATGTTCGGTAAGACGATGTCAATTCCGGACCATCTACTTGGAGATTGGTTTACGCTTTGTACGGATGTGCCGCTCGATGAAGTTTCCGAGTTAATAGTTGGCAATCCGCGCGATGCGAAGGTGCGTCTCGCCAAAGAAATCGTTGCGATTTACCACGGCGAAAAGGCAGGAATCGAAGCCGAAGACTATTTTATACGAACTTTTTCGAAAAGGGAGGAGCCTATCGATGCGCCGGACGCACAAATCCCGTTAGACCTCGAAGGCGACATCCTAATTGCGACACTTATCGCGAGGCTCGAACTAACCGCCAGCGCTGGCGAAGCAAGGCGGATGATCGAGGGTGGCGGCGTGTCGGTTGGCGGCGAGAGGATCAGCGACGCGCGACAAACCATGACGGCCGCCGAACTCGTCGGCAAGGTGCTGCGCGTTGGAAAGCACAAATTTAGGACGCTGCGAAAGTGATCCGCGTGATCGCCTACATCCGGCCGCATCGATTGGAAGAGGTGAAGACCGCGCTGGGCGAGATCGGCATTACGGGCATCACAGTGTCGGAAGTGCGCGGCTGCGGGTCCTCGCCCGAGGCAAGTGACTGGTTTATGGGCCGCGAGCTCGTGATCGCGCTGCCTCAGAAGTTGAAGGTGGAGGTGGTGGTGGAGGATTCTGAGGCAGAGGCTGTAGCGGCGGCGGTTATTGCTGGTGCGCGAACCGGGGCACCCGGCGACGGCAAGATCTTCCTTCAACGAGTGGACGATGTCGTGCGCGTGCGGACGGGCGAACGAGGCGAAACGGGACTTTAACGTGTTCTCGGCAAGTGCATGTCCACGCTGATATGCACTCGAAACGCCGAAACGAGTGCATATAGAACGTATAATGTATTTGTGTTCTCAAGGAACAGGCCCTACAACGATCT
>JBDSVQ010000157.1:0-6733 GCA_039927135.1 Fimbriimonadales bacterium
TTATCGGGTGCCGGGGCACGATGAAGGTTATTTGCTGAGCGATGAGGAAATCTTGGACAAGGTGCGCGACACCGTTGAAAAAGGCGGGGTCGAGATCCTTTTTCAGGGCGGCCTTAATCCGAAACTAAAGATCGATTATTACGAAGGTATTTTCAGCAAGATCATGCAGGAATACCCGAATGTAATTTTGCATGCGCTGAGCCCAGCCGAGATTATTTATATCGCGCACATCAGCAAGCTCACGCTGAAAGATTGCCTAAAAAGGCTGAAAGCGGCGGGCTTGCACAGCATCCCCGGCGCGGGCGGAGAGATACTTGTCGACCGCGTGCGCAAAATAATTGCACCCTATAAAGACACAACCGACGAGTGGCTGCACTGCATGCGAACCGCTTCGGCATTGGGTATTAAGAGCACCGCTAGCATGATGTTCGGCCACGTGGAAACGCACGAGGACCGCGTTGAGCACCTAGGAAGAATTCGCGATTTGCAGGACGAATGCGCGCCATTCCGAGCTTTTATTACGTGGAGCTTTCAGCCGGAGGACACGAACTTGCCGATTGAGAGAAAAGCGAGCGGGTACGAGTATTTACGGACGCTTGCCGTTAGCCGGATTTTTCTCGATAACATCGATAACGTGCAGCTTTCGATCCTCACCCAAGGCCCCAAGATCGCACAGATCGGCCTGGGATACGGCGCCAACGATTTTGGCAGCGTAATGATTGAAGAGAACGTTGTTTCGGCTGCGGGCAATAAGTTTATTGTGGATGCCAACGAATTCGAAAGGCTGATTAAGGATTCCGGCTACACGCCGCGAAGGCGCAACACGCGATACGAATTGATCTGAAATGAAAGCGCTGATTCTTGCGGGAGGAAAAGGGTCGCGGTTGCGGCCTATCACTTACAGCACTGCCAAACAACTCGTTCCCGTAGCCAACAAACCGGTGATCGAATACGGAATAGAGGCAATCCGTGAAGCGGGCGTAACCGATTTCGGAATTATTGTCGGCGATTCGCATGCCGAAATTGAAAACGCAATGGGCGACGGCTCACGATGGGGCGCGAAGTTTACGTACATCCCCCAAGATGCACCGCTCGGCCTAGCGCACGCCGTAAAAACAGCGAGACCCTATTTGCAGGATTATAGGTTCATCATGTATCTCGGTGACAACCTGATCAAAACGGGTGTTGCCGATTTGGTTAAAGAATTCGAAAACGACGCATTCGATGCTTCGATCCTTTTAACGCGTGTACCGAATCCGGAAGAGTTTGGCGTTGCGGAATTGGACGGCGACCGCGTTGTGCGTTTAGAGGAGAAGCCTAAACAGCCAAAAAGCGACTATGCATTGGTCGGAGTTTATTTATTTGGGCCGTCCGTTTTCGATGCAATCGACACATTGAAGCCGTCTTTCCGAGGCGAATACGAGATCACCGACGCCATCCAAGCGCTCATCGATTCGGGCAAGGACGTTCGCAGCCACATCGTAACGGGGTGGTGGAAGGACACGGGCACGGTGCAGGCGATGCTCGAGGCGAACAGACTTATCCTGGAAACGATGCCGCATGGCGTTCTGGGAAGCGTGGAGGATTCGGAAGTGGACGAAACTGTGAGCATCGGCGAAGGCGCGCGCGTTGTGGGCAGCTGTCTCCGCGGACCCGCGATCATCGGCGCTAACTGCGTTATCGAGAACGCGTATGTGGGGCCATTTACCTCGATCGCGGCGGGCACAACGCTGCGAAACTCGGAGATCGAGTACAGCATCGTGATGGACGAATGCACTATCGAGGACGCGGGCCGCATCACCGGCTCGTTGATCGGGCGAGGCGTGACCGTGTCGCGGGCGTCGCGCAAGCCGGCGTCGCTCGGGCTCGTGCTTGGCGACAATTCTTCGGTTGTTCTGCCTTAGGCGGGTAACCTTTCCCGCCTAAATGTCCCTTCGCTACGAACCCGCAGAAATCGAACAGAAATGGCGTGACCGCTGGGCCGACGCCGACCTGTTCAAGACGCTGGAGGAGCCTGGTCGGCCCAAGTTTAACGGCCTGCCGTTCTTTCCCTACCCAAGCGGCGCCGGCCTTAGCGTCGGCCACCTTCGAAATTACATTCCGACCGATGTAATTTGCCGCGCGAAACGCATGCAGGGGCACAACGTTTTGCACGCGATGGGCTGGGACGCGTTTGGATTGCCTGCCGAGATGGAAGCTATTAATAAGAAACGTAATCCTCGCGGCATGGTGAAGGAGTATGCGGAAACTTATAAGCGGCAGCTGAGTTATGTGGGCGTTTCTTATGATTGGTCGCGCGAAGTAAATAGCAGCGATCCAGAATTCTATAAATGGACGCAGTGGATTTTTCTACTGCTTTTTGAGAAAGGCTTGGCTTATCAGGGCGATTATCCAGCCAACTGGTGCCCGAAAGATAAGACTGTTTTGGCGAACGAGGAAGTCGAAGGGGGCCTGTGTTGGCGTTGCGGAACGCCTGTCGAGAAGAAAATGCTGAAGCAGTGGTTCTTCAAAATCACTGACTATGCTCAACGATTAATCGACGACCTTGAAGCGGTCAATTGGCCCGAGGGAATCAAGACGCAGCAGCGAAATTGGATCGGGAGGTCCGATGGTTCAGAGTTCTACTGGAAAATCGATGGCTCGGATCATTCGATCAAGGTATTTACCACGCGCATTGATACGGTTTACGGAAGCACGTTTTGCGTTCTATCGCCCGAGCACCCGTTGGTTGAGCAGATAACGACCGCGGATAAGCGGGCGGAAGTAGCGGCATACAAAGCGACAGCATCCGCACTATCGGATCAAGATCGGCTCGCTACCACGCGGGAGAAGACGGGAGTTTTCATTGGAGCGTTTGCCGTGCATCCGTTCAGCGGAGAAAACACGCCTGTTTATGTAGCGGATTACGTTTTGATGGGCTACGGCACCGGCGCGATTATGGCGGTGCCTGCTCATGATACGCGCGATTTTGAATTCGCCGAGAAATTCGGAATCCAGATTAGGCAAGTCATTGAGCCCGCGGATGGCTCGATTGAAGAGTTGCCCTTCGTTTCTGAGGAAGGTCGGCTCATTAATTCCGCGGAATTCTCCGGACTGTCTTGCGAGGATGCGCAGGATCAAATGACGCAGTGGGTAGAGGCGCGTGGGACCGGAAAAGGGAAGGTAAATTACCGATTGCGCGACTGGCTCATTAGCAGGCAGCGGTACTGGGGCGCGCCGATACCGATTGTGCATTGTGATAAATGCGGAGTTGTGCCTGTTCCAGAGTCGCAGCTCCCCGTCTTGCTGCCGGATGTCGAGAGTTACGAGCCCGGACACAACGGCGAATCACCCCTTGCCGACATCGCAGATTTTGTAAATACAACTTGCCCATCGTGCGGCGGCGATGCTAAGCGGGAAACGGATACGATGGGCGGTTTCGCGTGTTCTTCCTGGTATTTCTTGCGCTTTTGTGACCCGCACAATAATGAGGAGGCGTTTGCCAGAGACAAAGTCGGTTACTGGATGCCGATTGATTGCTATGTGGGTGGTGCCGAGCACGCGGTTATGCACTTGCTTTATGCGCGCTTTTGGACGAAGGCGTTGCACGACATGGGCATTTTGGATTTTGTAGAGCCGTTCGCGGTCTTGAAGAATCAGGGGATGTTGCTCGCGCCGACGCCGTTCCGAAACCCGAACGAAAACGAAACGCTGCGTGTGGGCGAAGCAGGCATCATGCTCTCGTACGAAGAAGCCGCTCAGATGCCCAAAGACCAGGTGTTCTGGCGCTGGGAAAAGATGAGCAAGTCGAAAGGAAACGTCGTGACGCCCGAAGACGCAGCCATGCGTTACGGGGCCGATGCCATTCGCATTTACGAACTTTTCGAAGCGCCCTTCGAGCAGACAATTCAATGGACCGAAGAGCGCGTGCAGGGTGCTGTGCGGTTTTTGAATCGCGTTTTTCGTTTGGTGGGCGACCACATTCCGAATTACAACGCGGATTGGCGGTCATCGAACGGAGAAATAACCGACGACGAAAGAGATTTGCGCCACAAGTTGCATCACACTATCGCGAAAGTAACCGATGATATCGCCGAGTTCTCTTTCAATACTGCCGTTGCATCGTTGATGGAATTGACGAATGAAATGAGTGATTTCGCGAAGAAGAACAAAGGCGGCAGCAATGCTTTAGACGAGGCAATCGATACGCTTATTCTGTTACTTGCGCCACTCGCGCCGCACTCTGCCGACGAACTCTGGAGCAAGCTCGGCAAAGCGGGATTTACACTAAACGAAAAGTGGCCGCAAGCCGATCCTGCGATGCTGGTTCGCAACGAAGTACAGATCGTTGTCCAAGTCAATGGGAAACTTCGGGGCCACATCCTTGTACCTGCCGATATGGAAAAACTGGAACTAGAACGCGCAGCGCTGGATTGCGAAAAAGTCCACTCGGCATTAGAAGGAAAAACGATAAGAAAGATAATCGTTGTGCCGGGCAGAATCGTTAACATCGTCGCGAATTAGTACTGACCGGTCCGCCACGCTGCTTGATCGCCAGGAATGTATGCGTGATGTGAAAGCACTTCAAACGACGGACGGTAATCGCGGAGCCCAAGAATCGCATTCGCGACGTCAATAACGCGTGTTTTTAGCCGAATGGCCCGGTGCACGTCGCCCATCGATCCGCCGAGAGAAGCAAAATAGCCCATCCATTCGATCAGTTTATCGAACTCTCGCGATGCTTCTTGCAGCACAAAAGCCACTTCCTCCAATTCGCCCGCCTTATAGTGCCGATACGCGTGCTGGCAATTCCGAATCCACTGAATAACGAAAGCATAAAAGTCTGCCGGATATTTGATCTCCGGGGACGAGGATTGAACTGAAGCCGCCAGCTCCAGAATTCGGTCGCCAATTTCGCCGCAAGGCTCATCGCGCCAAACCCGCCACAAACAAAAAGGATCCTGGCTCAAAACCATGTTTTGCCGCACTCTTCGCCATCCCTTGTGCAAAAAGGGCGTCGTATTAATCAGGTCCCGTCCGACAGTGTTTGCCATGGTAAAGAATTCCTCACCGCCTTCCTCGCGCAATGCCGCGTCCCAATCTTCGCCGCGCAGACGGCGGCCTGCCGCGAAAATAATCGGCAGCGTTGAAAAGTAATTCGTAAAATAGGAAAATTCCCAAGTGGTTACGCAAACACCGAGTGCTCCTAACTCAGAGGCAGCTTCCATATGCTGATCGACGTTGGTATAGGTCTCATCTAAATTACACCACGCAGAATCATACGTGTGAATCGCAGGACAGCAAACTACGTCGAAACCGGAATCCCTAAAAACCCGGGACGACTCGATCGGCGACTGGTGATATTGCCAGTCGAAAAGGACGGTCTCTTTCGGCAAGCGCTCCAAAACGGCAGGGTGTTCGATTAGCATGTCTGCCCAGAGACAAGGCCGCCGCCCCTTTGATAAGAGCCATTCGCACAGCGGCCCAAAATAATCCGCGTAAATCTGCGATTTTTCTTTCGGTGAGCAAAGATCGCACTGGCCCAACTGGCGCGTTTCGTCGCCACCCAAATGCACCCATTCGTCGGTAAACACGTCCAAAGCATCTGTAACCAGCCCGCGTGCGAATTCGACGCACTCGGGCCGCGAAGGGCACATCTGCGCGGAGCCATCGGACGGACCCTCGCTGAGCCACTGTAAGCCCTCGCTGCGCATGAACCCCTCCATGTGCCCAAGCGTGTTCAAGAACGGGATCACGCGAATAGGCGACTCTTGCACTAGGCGCTCGGCAACCTCCGGCGTTAGGCAGCCCGGAGCGGCAGCCTGCGGGGCAGATGGGTAGGCGTAGCGATGTTCGAGGTAGAGGCCGGCGGCGTTGTAGCCGGAGGTTTCAGAGCGAGCAAGCCAGTCGGAAAGAGTCTCTTCGGGCAATGACTGTTCTCGGGCGAGGTCAACGGTCCAAGCGGAAAATTCCACCACCGGTGTTTACCCGAGCGACACGTACGCCGCGCTAAATCGTCCTTAAGTTAGGCGCCAGGATGGCGCGTCTGCCGAAAAATCCCAGGAGGCAAACTTTTTATGATTCTCACAACTCTCATTGTTACAGCTGCGGTCGGCCAAGCAAATTACGGCCTCGTTCCCGCGGGTGCGATGCTCGGTCAGGAGGCTTTTGCCTTCGCCGCGGCACCCGGCACCAGCACCCTCTTCGCCGCGGCCATAGCCGACCGAACCGTCAAAGTTATCGACGCGAAAACGCGCGCGGTCAAGTTCACACTTTCCGGCCACACTTTTCCCTGCAGGGCTGTCGCCTGGAGTCCGAAAGGCGATCGCATCGCGACCGGATCGGAAAACGCCGAAATACGTATTTGGAATGCTAAAACTGGCGCACTGGTCAGCTCACGAAAAGGCTCGCACTTGCGCAGCGTAAACGCGCTTTGGTTTAACTCAGACGGCACTCGTCTGGTCAGTACGAGCGACGACGACACGTCTTCCGTTTGGAACACGGCGAGCCTCGCCAAGCCACTGGCAACCATCGCAGGCAAAGGCGCAAACATTTACGGCACTCGCTATGCGAAGGGCGGCAGAATCGTCGCCGGAACGCTTGCAAACGGAGTCGTCGTTTATCATGCATCGAATTACCTGCCCGCACTCACCCTTGGCGGCCACCCCGGCTATGGCGTCAATGATGTGGACGTCAACGAAGCCGGTACGAGACTCCTGTCAGCTGGGCGCGATGGCTCCCTTGGACTCTGGGA
>JBDSVQ010000158.1:0-5875 GCA_039927135.1 Fimbriimonadales bacterium
AGATCGTTGCGGGCGCCGCCAAATCGTTGGTCGAGCATAAACCGGAGTCATCCCTCCCGTAACCGTCAGGGTGCTTTCGCTATGATGTCTCTAACTCTCATAGCGAGGCTAGATGTGAGCGCGGTGCTTGTCCTCCGATTCCGCCGCCAGTTAACCCGCAAACATCTTCGATACGAGCACTGTCACTCAAGTGTCTGTATAATGTCGGTATGCCTGATCTGCGAGACTATCGAAAGTTGGAGCCATATAGCGTTGACGAACTCCTGAGTATTGCCCACGCGCTGCTGCGCGACAAGGCCGGCCATGACGTGAATGTTCGGCTGCTTCGCTACTATACGAGCGAGGGGATATTGCCGAAGGCGATTGGCTCGCCGAAGTTTGCGCGGTACGGCTATGAGCACCTTGTGGGGATGCTGGCGGCGCGGGCATTGCTGGATCAAGGGCGCAAGTTGGAAGAGGCTAAACAGTCTATAAAGGGCATTCATCAGGGTGAAACCGAGGAAGCTGAGCGGATTGCGGAGGAGTGGCTCGGCACGGAGCGGGTGCCTCCATCGCCGCCCAGCTTGATGTACTCCTTGTCCTCGTATCCGCAGGAGAAGCAATCGTTCTCAACGTTTCGGGAGGCACAGAATGTGCTGCGGATTCCCCTGACCAAGCGGTCGACGCTGGAGGTTTCCGGTGATGCGGACATCGACCGCGAGCTTGGCGAAGCGCTTAGAAAACTGGAGCGGCTTTTAGCAAAACGAAACCGATCATCCTATTGACACGTACGTATCAGTGGCGGTACACTGTTAGATACAATCGGCTCCAGAGGCTGAGTACCCATAGGAGGAAATCATGAACGAAAGTAGATTCAACAACGACGTGCTGTCGGTACGTATGACGGCGCACCGCGACCCATCGGAGTCGTTGTTTTTTGTCCGGCTTGAGGCCAGTGAGCTTGAGCATGACGGCGACTCGCCCATCAGTGTGGCGCTAGTGATCGACCATAGCGGGTCGATGAGTGGGGAAAAACTGCGCATCGCGAAAGACGCGGCTGCGCGGTTTGTGAGGACGTTGCGGCCTCAAGACGAAGTTTCCGTCTGGGGTTTCGAATCTCGCGTGACCGAGTTTTGCCCGATCGCGCCTCCGAGTGAAGGAGTAGCGGCGATGGTCGAGCGAATCCAACCTGGGGGCAGCACGAACCTGCACGGCGGCTGGCTGGGTGCGGCTCAGAGTTTGCGCAGCGGCGGGCGTATCATCCTGCTTTCGGATGGCCAAGCCAATGCGGGCGAGTTTACAGATGCTGCGTCGCTGGGGCGAGAGGCAATGAAGCGATTGGGCGATTTTGAAACAGTGACTTCGACGATCGGCGTCGGCGCGGATTACGACGAGGACCTGATGGCGCGGATGGGGACAGATGGCGGCGGAGCGCATTACTACGCACATTCGCCGGAAGCGATCACGGAGGCGTTTAGCCAAGAGCGCTTTGCCATGGGCGCGACCGCGTTGCGCGGTGTCGTGCTACTGTTGGACGGGAAGGAGCATTCGTTGGGGAGCCTGTTTTCGGGCGAAGCCAAGACGGCGGTGTTTGACGTCAATGCGCTGCCTCGGGACGCTTCGATCAGATACACGACGCGCTCCGGCGAGATGGTCGAAGCGGCTTTGGAACTGCCGTCCGAGTTTGGCTTTAGTAACGAAGCGAAGGCGGAGAGCTTGGCGCGCAAGGTGTCGGAGTTCGAGGGCCGCGCGGTTCAGATTAGGAGCAAAGAGACTGCCGAGGCGTTTGCCGCCGAAGCGCGGGAGTTGTTGATTGTGGCGATGAACCATCCTCTGGCAAAGGATGCTCGTCTTGCGTCGGTCATTGCGATGCTCGAGGCTTCGCTATCGCGGTTGGAATCGCTCGTGCTGAACTGGGATGAGCACGATGCTTCGATGCATCGGAAGCGATCGATGCAGGCGAGCTTTAACGTGACGGACTCGGGCAAGAGCTTCAGTTCATTTGCAGAAGACCGTACGACTATCGCCTGCGCGCGGTCTTCGAGCTATGCCGGCGCTGCCGGCGTATGGGCGGTGGATGCAAGCGCCTTCGACTTGCTGCCTCGGGCCGAATGGATTCGGCTGGTAGCCGCGCCCGTTCGGGTTTCGAGAGGGACGATCGAGGTGATTGTAGAGAATCCGCTCTCCGGGTTTGTTGCCGATGAGATCGGGAAGTTGACGGGCCGGAAGGTGAAGCTCGCCCGTCGAGGCGCGACGCCTGCCGAGATTGTCGCTGCGATTGGGTCAGCTTAGAGAAAGCGCGGTTGGGGCAAGCTTGATGGCTTGCCCCAATCACTGCTCCTGGAACAAAGAGTTGGCAATGGCAATCGTGTTTACAACTTCGTCGGTCGCGATTGACCATACTCGCTCAGGGTCGACCGCGAAATAGCCGAGTGCCACCAAGTTTCGGAAAGAAATAATCGATCGCCAATCGGGAAACTGCTCTGCGATTTCCGGCTCTAGTTGCCGTAGTTGTGCGATTGCTTCGCCGACGATGAAGAGCTGTCGTTCGACCGCCGAACGGAGCAAGAGATCGCTGACGAAGTCAGAGAGGGATTTGTCGCGCAAGAAGTCTTGGGTCGCTTCGCCCGCCATAACAATATCGTGCAACAGTTTCGCGACTTCACGCGGCATACAGAATTACCCCCGAAAGATCCACTTGTTTGCGAAGGTATGGATTACCGATCGCGGAGAGTTCGAGAAGGTCTATTCTAGTTTCGAACAAATCTTCGAGGGCGTTGAGGAACCCAAAGAACTGCTTACTCGGGCGATAAGTCCTCACTCTGACTAAACTCAGCCACAAAGTCCAAATCGCTCTTGGCGACATCGTAGTCGTCGCCGACGGCCGAGCCGAAAAGGAGCAACTTTCGGACGGCGAATTCTTCACACAGCTGCTCGATACCTTGTCGTTGCTTCGGTGAGAATTCGAACGACACTACCACCCCCTTGGCGCCAGCAACTCTTCTTCCGGCAACGACGAAACGCCGATGCCGACCATCGGCTCGCCGAGGTCTTCGCTGACTCGGGCGAGAAGGTCGGCGTCGTTGTAGTGCGCCGTTGCCTCGACGATGGCGCGGGCGCGCCGCGCGGGGTCGCCGCTCTTGAAGATGCCGCTGCCCACAAATACTGCCTGGGCGCCGAGCTTCATCATCAGCGCAGCGTCGGCGGGTGTCGCGATTCCGCCGGCAGAGAAGTTGGGGACTGGGAGCCGCCCAGTCTGGTGGACTTCGGCGATCATCTCGTACGGAGCTTGGAATTCTTTTGCAAGGGACATCAGCTCGTCTTGACGGGCGGACTTGACTCGGCCTATTTCGCTAACGATCGCTCGCATGTGTCGGACGGCTTCGACGACGTCGCCGGTGCCTGCCTCGCCCTTTGTGCGGATCATCGCCGCGCCTTCGCCACAGCGTCTCAGGGCTTCGCCAAGGTTCCGCGCACCGCAGACAAATGGGACTTTGAAGTCGTGCTTCCAGACGTGGAGCGCGGGGTCGGCGGGCGTGAGGACTTCGCTCTCGTCGATGTAATCGACTTCCAGCGACTGTAGGATTTCTGCCTCGACGAAGTGGCCGATGCGGCACTTGGCCATCACAGGGATGGTGACAGCAGCCTTGATGCCCTTGATCATCTGGGGGTCGCTCATCCGGGCGACACCGCCGTCCTTACGGATGTCCGCCGGTACGCGCTCGAGAGCCATGACGGCTACCGCGCCGGCATCCTCGGCGATCTTGGCGTGCTCGGGCGTAACGACGTCCATAATGACGCCGCCCTTCAGCATCTCGGCGAGACCGACTTTCAGCCTCCAGGTGCCGACTTCTGGAGCGTTGGGAGAAGTGCCGTTCTGGTTCATTTCGTCTACCGATTATACGGGATTGTTGCGTATCGGTTGCGCCCGGAACTAAACAAGGCCCCGGTTCGATTAACACCATAGAGGGCGGCGAACGCCCCAACCTCAAGGAGGAAGAATGGGAACCACACTCGGAACGATTATGGGTGTCGCAACACTCGGGCTAGGGACCCTGGGCATTACGCTCACAAACCAGGACCCGGTTGCGGCGTCGCAGGACAAGAGAGTTTCGGCCAGCATGACCAACGCATCGATGGATGACGTTCTCGAATGGCTGCGCCGAACCGGGGTGAATTTTGTTATCGAGTCCGGCGATGCCGCTGCCAAGGCGCGCCTGAACATCAATGTCACCAATCAGCCGTTGAAGGACGTGATGGACTCCATCGCGAATGCCGTCGGCGGTGAGTGGAAGAAGAACGGCAACGTCTATTCATTGCGGTCGGCAATGGGATTCGCAGCGCCGTTTGGGCATGAGGGCTTTCCGACTCCCTCGGGTGAAGATATGCGGGCTTGGGGCGATAGCATCGCTCCTAAGATCCAGGAACACCTGAAAGAACTAGAAGGCATGGAAGGCTTCGAGGGCGGTTGGCATCGATTTGAAGAGATCGCGCCGATGCTTGAGAAGGAACTGGGAGCAATGGCTCCTGAACTCGAGAAGCGTTTCGGCGAACTTGCTCCGCACATCGAGAGGATGAAGGAACTTGAAGGCGGCATGCATTTCAAGATGTTTGACGACGAGAGCGTTGACAAGCTGCTGAAGAGCTTGACTGCTAAGCAAAAGGAACTCATGAAGTCACGGGGCCATCTGACTCCCGGAGACCTCATAAGCGACCAGAAAGCTTTGCTCGAGAAGCTCGGCAGCCTACGCGGCAACCTGACGCTGCACAAGGACGGCATGAAACTGAAGATTCTTGGCCCCGACGGCGAGAAGATTCACGACAAGATCGTGATCGCGCCGGGCGCGCCGGCCACGCCGCATTTCGAGGTTATGCCTCCTATGCCCGGCGAACCCGGGATGGCTCCGGTTCCTCCGCAGCCCGCTCGTTGGGATGAGCTCAAGAAGAGCTTCACTGGCGAACAGAGGGACTTGCTGAAGAAGCAGGGCCACTTGTGGGATGACCAGTTGACCACGGCTCAGCGCCGAATGATCAACCTTCCTTCGGGTTCGGCTTACACGCTGACCATGACTGACGGCAACGAATCGATCACGATTAAGAGCCGCAAGCAGTAGACACCTCGTTGGTTGGCACGGCAGGGCGCGTTTTGCGCCCTGCTTTTTGTCTGTCAGAATAGGCGGCAGTGAAGCGCGCGCTCACCGTTGTTGGAACGAGGCCGGACGCCATCAAGATGGCTCCGGTTATTTTGGAATTGCAGCGGCAATCGGATATCGAGACGGTCGTCGTCGCAAGTGGGCAGCATCGGGAGATGTTGGAGCAGGTTTTTTCGGCGTTCGGCATTTCTGCAGATCGGAATTTCGACGTGATGAAGCCGGGACAAACGCTCGGGTATCTAACGGCATCTATCCTTGAAGGTATGGATCTTGCGATTTCGGAGATTGATCCCGATATCGTGATTGCGCAAGGGGATACGACCACGACGTTTGTTGCCGGGCTGTCGTCGTTTTATTCGCAGAAGCCGTTTGCCCACGTTGAGGCCGGGCTGCGCACGCCGACTATTGACAGCCCGTTTCCCGAAGAGTTTAATCGCCGGGCGATTGGATTGATTACAACCTTACATTTTCCACCGACCATGTTTTCGGCGGAGAATTTGTTTAGAGAAGGTGTGGCTGCAGAAAGTGTTTTGGTGACAGGGAATACGTCGATTGATGCTATTCAATTGTTGGCGTCGAACCGAGAGCCTTTCGACGATTCCAAGATGATTTTGGTGACGACGCATCGACGCGAAAATTGGGGAGAGCCGCAGCGAGATATTTGTAAGGCAGTGGTACGGATTTTAGATGCCCATCCTGAGTGCACGGTGGTTCTGCCGATGCATAGGAACCCGATTGTTAGG
>JBDSVQ010000159.1:0-5914 GCA_039927135.1 Fimbriimonadales bacterium
GTTACGAGTGCCTCTAACGTGCCGGTTACCTCTAAGCGGCCGCCAGATACACGGCCTTCCGAGTTTGCCGGGTCAATGGCAAGAAACGCGCTGATGTCGTCGATATCCTTATCCGGCACGATGACAAGCGCATTGATCGGTTTGTCGCGCGGAATCGTGAAGGGATACTCGAAAGGAATGCTGACGCCGATTAGGCGTGCTTCCAGATCGCTGAACTGTACATAACCGGCACCAGGTTCGTTCGGATCGGTGCTAGTCGGGTCTCCTGCGGTAATGGAGCCTTGTCGAATAAAGAACGGCCCGGCGTTTAGGTCGATTGCGAGGTCTGAGAACTTGAGTCCCTCTGTCGCAATCGTGGCATCAATTTCCGGCTCAGGCAAAACGCCTCTCGCGATGAACGAAACATCCGCGCGGCCCTCAACCGACGCAAGCCCAGGACTAAAGGTCTTGAACCAGTTCAGATCGATGTTGTAAATCTCTCCGTCGAGAGAAATCGCCCCCGAGTCGTCGATGAAATTGTCTCCGGGATTTAGTCGCAAACCAGCTTGCGGCCCAGTCCAATCCGCGGCTTGAATGACATAGCGGTCGGCTTGCCTCTCCGCGACGATGTGGGCCTCACCTGCGGGCTCCCCTTCCACAATGAGTTCTGCCGCCCGCCCGTCGATCTGGCCACCGGTTAACTTCCAACTGCCATTCAATTCTGCTGCTTCGACAGATCCCTCTAAAGTGAGAACGCCGTCGACTTGCCGCATAAATTGTCGCTGCTCGGCGGTCGCATCTTCGGTCAGGGACGCGACGATGCGAATAATATTTTGAATATCACCACCAAGCGCATAGAAATCGGCGCGCGCCGTTTTTTCCTCGAAGTTGTAAATACCGTTTTCAATTACGTAATTCGATTCGAGTGTGCCCAATCCACCGCTAAACGTGACTCGTTCAGAATTGCTTTGCGCCGAAATACTCGCGCTTCCGATCTGCTCACGATTAATCTCGAGCTCGCGGGCGGTAATTAAACCGCTGCCGTCCTGCACCTGTCCATCCAAAAAGCTAACGATGGCGTTAGCAGAAATCCTTCCGTTAACTCGCGCAAGGCCGTCCAAATAGGGGCGCAGCGCCCATGCAGAAATATCCTCGGCGCTCACGGTTACTTGGCTTGCACCGGTGCGAGACCAACCTCCTTCCGCACTAACCCGGCCACCGCCAATCGTGCCCGTCAGGCCCTCGATCTCGAGTCGCTCATCCATCCACCTGGCTTTAGCGACGACGTCACGAATCTCGATACGGTCGGCGAGCAGGCTCGGAGTCGCTATATCAACGGCGACGTTGGGGTCATCGAGTGTCCCCTTCAGCGCCCACGTTCCATTAGCAAGCCCGGTGAGGCCGTCGTCCGTAAAGTCGCCGACCATCAGGTCGATTACCTTTCCCTCCCCGGTGATCGGCCAGCTGCCCGCGGTCAGGTCGACCGTCGCATTGCCCTCGATGATCGAAACGCCGCGCCGCGCGACGATGTCGTTAGCGATCAGCTGTTTGCCTGTATACGTGACCTCGGCAGCGGCAAAGGGTAACGTATATTCATCTATGCTTGCGCCGTAAACCTCTACTAATCCGGCGGCAATGGGGTCGCTTGTCTTGCCACGGATGTTCAAATCAGCATAGGCAGTCCCCCGGATACTGGAGCCCGGCAGCGCCGTCAGATCGATACCGCTTGCGAAAACATCCAGGTCCATCGCACCCGTCTCGAGGTTCACTGTGCCAGATCCCTGCACAGAGCCCAAGTCGCCGCCGATTGCCCCGGACGAAATCTCGAAAACGCCCCGCCGATAATCGCCCGCAACCGCGAATCGAACATCGTGCGGCAACGACTGCTCCTCGAACTGGATGATCACCGTCGTGTTGCCGGTCGCTTGCGCCGCAACGGTCGGATTATCTAGCGGCCCCGAAAGCAGGGCGGAAACATCGGCGGTGCCGCCGTAAATCAAATCGGTCGGTAAGCCCGGGACGTTGGAGAGCCGCACGTCCTCAGCGAAAACACGGCCGTCGATTGTCGGCTTCTCACCCAAGGTTATCGCCAGGTCTGCCGCAACATTCGCCCCGAAGGCCCTCCCGGTAGCATTCACAACGCGCATAAGGTTGCCATCCGAGGCGACAAAAGCGCGCACATTAGTCGCTGTGTCGCCACCATACGAAACGCTCGCTGCAACCAGGTCGCCGGAAAGCGTGAGCCTCTCGCCCAAAACGACGACGCCATCGAAACTCGCGCCGCGAAAATCGACATCTCCCGGCAGCACATCCGAAAGCATCGCCTCAACTGCAGCCGCCGAGCCCGCCGAAGCCGAGCCCTCAATGCGCCCAGTGATCGTTTCGCCGAATGCCAGGAAGCCGACACCGTCGATATCGGTCCCCGGGCCAGCACCGATAATCCGCCCACCGATGCCGTGCTCGCTGAATCCGCCGGTGAATTCCACTCGCGCGAATCGGCGGTTATCGTAAACCAAATCCCTCGCCGCGGCGGTGCCTTCGCCGCGCACGATCCAGCCGTCGGCGCCCGGCCGCGCCGAGACCTTGCCGGAGAAGACTGCAGTGTCGGCAGTCCACTCGAAAGCGGGCGTATCGCGGAGGCCATCCCACTGGGCGAAGTAATCCTTTAGCGGCAATAGCTTTAGGTTATCGCCCGAAACATTGATATATCGAAGCGACCCGTCGACGACATCGAGCTCCGCATCCATCGGGCCGACCCCATCCAGAACGCCTCTAAACTTTGCCGACGTATCCGATCCCAAAACACCAACCTTCAGGGTCGCGGCCGCCAAACTCCACGTCGTCGGCTTCTGCACGTATCTGTCGTGGAAACGCACCCGCACGTTGGCGGCGTCGACCTCAATCGGCGTCGGCTCGGCTGCCTCTTCCGGCGGCGCAGGCGTGAGGTCCTCAAAACTCCAGGTGCCGTCCTGATACCGAACCACCTCAGCGAAACCATCGCGCGCGCGCACGTTTATGGATTCGTGGCCGGTCCACGGCAACGGCACAATCGCTTCTAACTGCTCTACATCAAGCACCGACCGCTCGCCGACTTGCGAAAGCGTAACGCCTTCGCCGAGAACCTTTCCGGTTCGCCAATCAAATCGAATGGAATCGGCACGGCCTACAACCGGCCCTTTCGCGCCCTCGTAGGTAAACGTGATTCCGTAAAACGTGTCGTCGAGCGCGTCGGCGTAGCCACGCAAATACCAGCCAGCCCAAAAAACCAACACTAAAGTTGGTAGCGCGAAAACCAGTGTGAGAAAAGACCTCACGTCAATCCTCCGACTACAGTTCCATCTGGAGTCGCACAAAAACCTCCGGCTACAGATTCACCTGCAGCCGCGCCACCCCCTCGGAGGCGTGAGGCCATGTTCATAAAAACTAATCGATCGCAGCGAGCCGTTCCGCCATCACCTTCTCACTGAAGGCAATCGCATTATAAGAGCTCCGGATAAACGGCCCTGAGGCCACAAACGCAAAGCCCAAATCCTCGCCGATCTTTTCATACTCCTTAAACTTGTTCGGATGCACGAAAGTATTGACGGGCAGGTGCCGCATTGTGGGTCTCAAGTATTGGCCAATCGTAATCGCATCCACGCCCCGCGACCGCAAGTCCTTCAAAACGTCCACGACCTCCTCCTGAGTCTCCCCGAGGCCAAGCATAATGCCGGACTTCGTGTAAATCGTCTCGTCCAGCTCCTTCACCTGCTCCAGCAAACGCAGCGACCGCTCGTATTTCGCCTGCGGCCGAACAATGGTGTGCAGCCGAGGCACGGTCTCCACGTTGTGGTTATAAATCTCCGGGTGCGCGTCGGTCACGATCTTGATGCAGTCGACCTTGCCCTTGAAGTCCGGCGTCAGCACTTCCACGATCACGTTCGGCGTGGTCTCATGTATCGCGCGAATCGTCTCCGCAAACTGCGTCGCGCCTTCGTCCCGCAGGTCATCCCTCGCTACACTGGTAACGACAACGTGCTTCAGCCCCAGGTCCTTGGTGACTTCGGCAACGTCCATCGGCTCGTGCGGATTCACCAGCAGCGGCTTGCCGACCTTGATCGCGCAAAATCCACACGCCCGCGTGCACGTATCGCCCAGGATCATAAACGTCGCGGTCTTCTTGCTCCAGCACTCGGGCAAGTTCGGACACCGCGCGCTCTCGCACACCGTATGCAGGCTCTTGGCGCGCATCATGCGCTCAACCTCTTTAATGGTGTCCGGCCGCGGAAGTCTAATCGTAAGCCACTCGGGCAACCGCTGAGTTACAGCCACGCCCGTGATGTTACCTGCCGACGCTCCCGATCAGCCCCGCGCTTCACCTGGAAGAAGCAATCGATCAATTGGTTTCGAACCAGCCCTCGTCGCGCAGCCGATGCCAAGCGATTCGTAGGTGCTCGGTTCGAAGTGCCCGCCGCTTTCTGGCGTTCCATGCATGCGCCAAAGCAACGGCCTTATCAGCATCGGTTGCGGCCGAACTATCCTCTTGCGTGACCACCCAGTGAACTGTCGCAAGCAACTCAAGTCCGTAGGGGCTTTCAAAGCCAGCGATTAGTCGCTTCACGCGCCCCAATCTTTGCAACGTCTGCGGGTGATCCTCAAGGTAATGAGAAGTCTCTTCGCGAGCAGACGGCAGTACGGCAACGGGGTCTAAGCGCTTGCCTTCGCCAAAGCCCCGTAAGTAGTGGCCCTCCATGCCGACAAGCGCATGCCTCATGCCTTGATCATAAGGCCCGTACTCGCCTTTCGCGAAATGCTCCTTGAATGATTCCCCGGCCGCCTCCATGAAGTACATGAGCTTTTGGGCTTCCAAGTGGGTCGCTTCAAAGGCCAGCTCGGAGTAACTGTCCATCAACGCGACGAGCGCAGCGCGCCACTCGGTCAGCTTCGGCTTAACGGTCCGAACCATACGCTCCTCAGTCGCGGGCGTGTGACCGGGCTCAAACAACGTAACTTCAACATCAAGGTGCATGAACGTATCGACTATCAGCGGGCGGACATCGCCCCATCGAAGTCCGCCGAGGCCGCAGCCAAGCGGCGGAATAGCGATCGACTGAACACCTTCACTTTCGACAATTCTACGCAGGTCTTTTAGACCAGCGCGAACGTCTTCAAGCCGCGCATTCCCTTTCCAGTGCCTCTTCGTCGGGAAGTTGATTATCAGGCGGGGAATGAGCATGCCGGTCCGCGTAACGTACATCTGCCCGACCTGCACTTCGCCCCGTTTGCAAGCAGCCTCGTATTCTTTGAAGTTCGCCGGGAAAGCTTGCTTGAACTGTAGTGCAACACCCTTCCCCATAACCCCAACTGTGTTAACGGTGTTCACGAGCGCATCGCACTCAGCCGCGATTAGGTTGCCTTGACCTTCAAGGATCATCACTTCAACTCCAGTAGACTTAAGTATACCATGGATCAATAGTACCAGCCCGTCTTCACGGCAACCCTTGTTTTCATGCCATACCTCTGCAACAACGAACGCACTTCGTCTGCGGTCGCAATGTTGTACGTACCTATACCGACGATGCATCCCCACGGAACGTGCTCATAAACAAGCAATTCCGCCTGTTTGAGTTCTCGCCTTTCGGGGTAGTCGTCGCTGTAGCCCCAGGAGTTAGAGTTGATCGTCCTCCAGTCCAGTCTTGCCAGGTCAGCAGGTTCGCGATAGAAAGTTGCAAGGCCCGATTTCGCATGTCGATCCGTAAAAACAAACTCGACATTCGCCTTAGTGAGCTGGTCCAAGTCAGTTACGAGGTGGACGACTGGACCTTGACCGTCCTGGTATGTGGGGACATTGCCGCGGTCGATACAATAGAGCATGGGTGATCGTGGGCAAAAGTAAAAGGGAACGTAATCGTTCAGAACCCCATGAGGTTCTATGGGAACCGCGATTGCTGATCTC
>JBDSVQ010000160.1:0-14813 GCA_039927135.1 Fimbriimonadales bacterium
TCATTCTTTTTCACCTTCGGGTTTTTGGGTCGGCGCGTGGCGGTGCAGATAAACCAGCAAAGACACGATCCCGATCACCGTTAGGATGCCGCCGACTTGCAGTACGCGGAAAATTGCCAAGCTGTACTTACCGGAACTAGGATCCCACAAGAAGCAGTAGGCCACGGCCTGCTCGACAACCGAACCGATACGCTCGTCGCTTGCATCCATCACCGCGAGTTTCAGATCGCGCGGCGAATAATCGACGCCGAGGAAATACTTGGACACCTTGCCTTCAGGTGTGATTACTACAATACCGGCCGGGTGCGCGTATTGGTCTCGCTTGATATCGAATTTGTAGGAATAGCCAACGGATTTTGCAACCCGCTGGACTTCTTGCTTTTCTCCGGTAAGGAAATGCCATCCGCCTTCGGTTCCCTCCCGATCGTATTCGCTTAGATAGGACGTGAGTTTCGCATCGGCAGTAATCGGCTTTTCGCGCTCGTCGATTCCAACCATCACAACGTCGAACTCCTTGCCCACTGTAAAGTTCAAAACTCGGAGGCAGGCAAACAAACCGTTCAACACTTGGTTACAAAGGCTCGGGCACTTGTAATAAATCAAGCCCATCACAACCGGTTTGTCTCCGACGAGATCGCCTAGGCGAACGTCGTTGCCTTTCTGGTCCACGAACTCAGCATCGAGAGGTATCTGCGAATCCAGCCTTTGCTCGAACTTAAGGTCTCGCGACGGGACGATCTCAGGATCGACGTTGCCGGTGCCGATTTTCTGCGCCCAACAAAGGGAAGCCGCAAGTATCAGGGTTGCTGCGGTTAACAGTCTCATTCGGGTACCTCCGAACGGTACGGCAGGTCCATTTCGGCTGTCTTGTCGATGGCTTTATCGATAGGGATGTGTGCCGTGCCGGTCGCCTCGTCTACCCATCCGTAGTTGTGCAATCTGTCGGTAGCCTTATGCAGATACGCATCCATGTCTGGACCGGGATGCGGCTGAATCTTTGCCGCTACGGAAGCGATTTGACCACCAGGGTTGTCGGGGCCATCGAATTTCGGTGCAAAGCTCGCCATCACGAAGTAAATACCGTAAACGAGGACACCGGCGCCAATCAATCCGCCAAAGTGCAGCGCGGCAAAATAGAAGATCGTGCGCCGATTGCCGATGATGTCTCGTGCTTCGTAGCCGAGCTTTTCGATCGTGTGTTGATCGTGCTCGGTGTCCGCGCTTCCGACGTGATGCTCGTCAGACATTAGTGCGCCTCCTTCGGCAATAGGCTGTATCTCGGAGTCGGCTCGACTTTGGCCAACGCGAACGTAAACGCGAGGAACCAAACGCCGCCGAACATCAGGAACGCGCCGATATCACTCAGTTGAACCGTGCGCCCGAATGACGGGATAACGTTCCAAATGAGATCAACCACGCGCATGAGAAGAATGAAAATCACTGTGCCGCCGAGCATTGCAGGCGTTCGCTTTAGCCTGCTGCTGAGCAGCAAGAAGAAAGGCATCAGGAAGTGCAGGAACACAAGCGCCGTGCCGACTTGCATCCAGAAGCCTTCGCGCCGCTTGACGAAGTAAATGATCTCTTCAGGCAGGTTTCCTGACCAAATAATAAGGTACTGCGAAAACGACATATACGCCCACAGGATAACCAGCGTGAGCGTGAGGTTGCCCATATCACGCAGCTGTTTGACCGTCAGCAAATACTTGTAAGGCTCGTGCTTCCACATGCCTACAAGATAGAGGATGCAGGCGGCTGTTGCGCCCAACGCGCTGCCGACCGTAACCAATAGTCCGTAAATCGTCGAGAACCAGAACTCCTCGAGCGACATGACCCAGTCGGTCGCGGCAAAAGAGAGCGTAATCACGAAAAAGACCGCAAATGGGGCTGCGAGCACGGTTCGTTTTAGGAAGTGCTTCTCGTCGCCGGTTTGGTCTTCCTTCTTGTAGAGGTGCATCATCGTGTAGGCGACGAGCATCCAGAACGCGAAGTACACGATCTGGCGGATCATGAAGAAGTCCTCAGCCAACCAAAGCTTGGTCTTCTTCTGATAGAAATCGCTATTTGCGACAATCTCTGGGTTTGCCCATTCGAAAATGTGACCTTTCATCGCCAGCATGCCGAGCGCACCAAGAAACATCAGCGGCAATCCGTACTTGACGCCCGACTCGAAGAATCGTAGCATCGGATAGCCCCATGTGCCGCGCGTTAGGTTGATCAAAATCACCATCGCGAGGCAACCGCACGTAAAGAACGACCAGGACACAAAAGCGAAGTGATACGACTGCCAAATCGTCGGCTCGTTCATGCCCATAAAGAACAGAGCGCCGCCAACGATCGCAGCAATAAGCGCGACCGCAGTAAATTTGCCGAGTCCGCCGATTGGCTTAATGTCCGCCACTTGCAGCCTCCTTGGGTTCTTCGGTCTTCGGGTTTTGAACGCTATCCAATTCTTCTGGCGAAAGTTCTGACATCGGGGTGCTTTGGCTCAACTGAAGCGCGCGGATAAACGCGATGGTCGCCCAAGTATCTTCTGCGCCGACCTTCTTTAACAGCGGAGGATGTACGAAATCTGTTTTTCCTTCGCTGGTGTTAAGGCCGGAAAGTTTTTGTCCGCTATTCGCTTCAGAGTAACCGACTTTCAACACGCGGAAGAAGTAGCCGGGCGCAGCCGACATGAGGTGTTCGGCGGTGAAGGGTTGCGGCTGCTTGTAGCCTCGTTGGACAATCATGCCAAGACCGTCTCCGGTAATCCCGTGGCACGGCTGGCAAAACGCTTCGTAACGGTTCTTGCCCCTCTCGAGCTTTTCTTTCGTAACTCTGAATGGGAACCGGGTCGCTTCCGCGCCACCCTCGGTGCCCTCATGCATCAACTTGTCGTCCTGAATCGAGCCCATCGCGACAGTTCCTTCTACTGGAAGTCGCGTGCCAACGCCGTCCTCGAAGAACTCGCTCTTTTCGTAGGTTTCCAGTTTCTTCTGGTACCACATATCATCGCGCGCGCAGCCGACCGCAATGATAAACAAGGCTGCGAAGCCATACAAATAGGGCCGTTTCATTCGGACATCACCTCGTCGACAGATTCGGCGCCGGTCGCCTGCAAATCGGACTTGACGGATTCCATTGAAAACTGCGGGTCGTCGGCTTCGATACAGAGGAAAAACTTATCGCGCCCGCTTGCTTCAATCCCTGGTGCATCGAAAATCGGGTGATGCGGACGGGGCAAACCGTTCAAACCGAGCATGCCGACCAAGCCACTGAGGGCCGCGCAAAGAATGCCGCACTCAAACGTGACCGGAATGAAGGACGGCCACGAAAGGTTCGGCCTGCCGCCGACGTTCATCGGATAATCAATCACCGCAACGTAATACTGAAGCAAGAATCCGAGCGAAGCGCCAATCACACCACCGAAGAAAACGATCCAAGTGACGCGATCGTCTTTGTTCCCCAAAGTATCGACGACCCCTTCAACGTGATAAGGCGTGTACGCCTCGACGTTGTTGTATCCCTTGCCACGAATTTGTTTCGCGGCTGCCAACAACTTCTCACCTGAAGAGTATCGCGCTACCACGCCAAAAAGACTTTTAACCATTAGTGCGCACCTCCGACCGGCTCGCGCTCTTGCTCGCTTTCGCGTGCTTCGCGTTCGCCTTTTTCAGCGTGCAACTGGTGTCGCAATTCCGCCATCGGCAGCATCGGAACGAACCTCATGAACAGCGCCATTCCGAATAGGAATAAACCGAATGTCCCGCCATAGATCGCCCAGTCCCAAAGCATCGGGCGGAAGTTGCCCCAGGCCGACGGCATGAAGTCGTGATGCAGCGACGTTATGACGATCACGAACCGCTCGAGCCACATGCCGATATTCACGACGATCGTGATAATCCACAGCACCCAAAGCGTTCTGCGAACTTTGGGGAACCAGAGGAAGAACGGCGTGACCACGTTGCAGAAAATGAGAGCCCAATAGAACGGAGCGTAGTAACCGAGCGCGCGATTCTTCATCATCGCCCACTCATAAAACGAGCCGCTGTACCAAGCGTAGAAGGCTTCCATCGCATAGCCGTAGCCAACGATGAGGCCGGTGGCGAGCATGATTTTCGCCATCCAGTCGATGTGCTTCATCGTCACCATGTCTTTCAGCCCGTACCAGGCTCGCATCGGGATCATCAACGTAAGCACCATCGCGAAGCCTGAATAAACAGCTCCGGCAACGAAGTAAGGCGGGAAGATCGTTGTGTGCCAACCCGGAAGAATCGACACGGCAAAGTCGAAGCTAACGATCGAGTGGACCGAAACGACGAGCGGTGTAGAAAGTCCGGCGAGAAGCAGATAAAGCGTTTCGTAGCGGTGCCAGTGGGCGGCGCTGTTTCTCCAGCCCATCGCAAGAATGCCGCTGATGCCTCTTGCGATTTTGGATTTCGCATTGTCACGAAGAACCGCGATGTCCGGAATCAAACCGACGAACCAGAAAACGAGTGAGACGGTGAAATACGTTGAAACCGCGAAAACGTCCCAGACCAGCGGACTTCTGAACTGCGGCCACATTCCGAGGCCGTTTGGATACGGGAACAAGTAGTACGCGAGCCATGGTCGACCAAGGTGCAAGATCGGGAACAAGCCGGCGCACATAACCGCGAAAAGCGTCATGGTTTCCGAAACACGGTTGATGGAAGTTCGCCATCGCTGACGCATCAAAAGCAAAATCGCGGAGATCAGCGTTCCAGCGTGGCCGATACCGATCCACCAAACGAAGTTGACGATCGCAAAGCCCCACCCTGTCGGGTTGTTGACACCCCAAATGCCCACGCCGACAAACAGCAAGAGAGTGATCGCCGTAACGAGACAGCCGAGGAGCAAGAGCGAAGCGCCCATCATCAGGAACCAGGATTTCGGCTGGTGCTGCGAAAGTGGAATGGCGCCGATCTTGTCGGTGATCGTTCCGTATGTGTGCTCGCCCTCGATGAACTGCTCTTCGACGGAGATCGATTTCTTTTGGTCGATCATCAGTGAGCCTCACCCGCCTCGGCAGGACCGGCAAGAGCCGGCGACGGGTTCGTAATGCGTACGAGGTAAGTCGTTCTCGGGCGCGTATTCAATTCGGGAAGCAGCGAGTAATCATGCGGCTCGGCTTTTAGTTTCGTGACCTTCGCTTCAGGGTCGTTCATGTTGCCGAACATGATCGCTTGGGTCGGGCAAGCCGCCTGGCAAGCGGTGACGATCTCGCCGTCTTCCACTGCCCTGTTTTGTTTCTTGGCTGTTTTGCGAGCCTCGTTGATCCGCTGAACGCAGTAGGTGCATTTCTCCATGACGCCACGGCCACGAACCGTTACGTCGGGATTGTTCAGCAGCTTCAGCACAGGTGCGTCTTCCGGCGAAGGCATGTTGTTGCGGTAGTTGTCCGCGTAGTGATAGAAATTGAATCGTCGCACCTTGTAAGGGCAGTTGTTGGCACAGTATCTTGTGCCAACGCAACGGTTGTAAACCATGTCGTTCAGGCCCTCGACGCCGTGCACGGTCGCCGCGACGGGGCAAACCACTTCACAGGGCGCTTGCTCGCACTGCATGCACGGTACAGGCATTTGCAGCGTCTCCGGATCATCCAGCGAAGGGCCGTGGAAATAGCGGTCGATGCGAATCCAATGCATTTCGCGGCCGCGCAGAACATCGTCCTTGCCGACGACCGGAATGTTGTTTTCGGATTGGCAAGCGACGACACACGCGTTGCAGCCGATGCACACCGAGTTATCGATCGACATGCCCCATTTGTTGCCGTCCCACTTGCGCTCCGGATACATGGACATTTCCTCTTGGGGGCCATGGGGGTGCGCCGTAACGTGTTCGGGATCGTGCTCAAAGGCTTCGAGGGTAGAGGTTTGGACGAGCTCGCGGTCGTCCATTGTGTGGTGAAGCTGCGTGCTGGCAACGATTAGGCTCTTGCCTGTGTCAGTCAGCTTCGCTCCGCCTACGGTCCAAACTTCATTGCTGGACCGGATCGCGTTGGCGTCGAAGCCAACATCCTTCAAAATCTCGCCGCCTCGCCGCCGCCCACCGCCGAACGTGACCGTTACGCAGCCGTCGGCATGCCCAGGGGTTACCCAAACAGGCCCTTCGACCTTCATGCCGTCGACCTCGATTTGGTAAATCGGCACACCGGCTTCGCCACCGTGTCGGCCCTCGTTCCCGTAAACGGGCTCGCTGTCCGGGTGGAACCACATTGTGCGAACGGGATTCCAGCCAAGCGTCTCCGCCATCGCCGGGCTAATGTGAATAACGTTGTCCCAAACAACTCGCGTCACGGGGCGCGGGCACTCTTGCATCCAGCCGTTGTTGGCAAACCTACCGTCATAGAGCGTGGGATCGGGCCGGAAATTGACTTCGGTGCCACCCAAGGGACGTTTTGCTAAACCGACGACTGCGCTCATCGACGCCGCTGGCGATTTAGCCGCAGACGCAGAGCCTTCGATAACGCCATCGTTTAGCGCAAGCTTCCAAGCCGCCTCAAACTCTCCAGACAAGCCTCCACGCTGCCACTGGCTTCGCACAATGTCGTAGCCTTCGCGCCGCCGGCCGAGGAGCCCATCGAGCAATTCGATCGCGCTGATGCCGTCGTAAAGCGGCTCGATGAGGGGCTGGATGATCGACGCCGTTCCATCGAAAGAACGGGCATCGCCCCAGGCTTCCAATTCATGTGCCATGGGGATATGCCAGCTCCGCCCGTCTGACGTCTCGTCGTCGTACATGCCGAGCCTCACCGTGAAGGGCACTTTTGCCAGCGCGTCGCCAAATCTGGAACCGCCGGACGCCGTGTAAACCGGGTTGCCTCCAAAAATGAATACTGAAGAAACGACGCCTTCCTCGATATCGGCGATCAGCGCAGCGAGGGATTCTGCTTGGCTCTCTGCGCGCACCTCAACCGCGTCGATGTAGTTCACCGTTGCACCAACACTGCCCAAAGCCTGGTTGATCGCAAATGCCGCAGCGTGCGTTGCAGGTGATGCGTGCGCTCCAGCGACAACGACGCAGCGGCCGCGATGCTCATTCAGGTCTGCGACCACTGCGTCGATAAACTTCGTGGCTTCGCCTGCCAGGTTTGCCCCGGCACCACCTGCGCCAATGCCGCCCGCGATCGCAAGCGCGATCTGCTCAACCTCGCTTCCCTTCGCGCGCAGCCTGCTGTCCGCGGCAGCCGACGTGTTGTTGGGCGCGACTACAACCGCGTACATGCGGTTCATGTGCATGCTGTCGCGTCGCACTCTCCTGCCGTCAGAAAACTGTCGCGCATACCGGATCGCGCCGGGGCCCTCGCACAGAAAATCACTATCGAGCGAGACGATGACGTCAGCGTTCGCGAAATTGTAAACCGGCTGTAGCGGCGCACCGAAAACCGCTTCCGCGGCTTTGATTTCGTTGTCACGGTTGATCGGCTCGAACTGATGCCATTTTGCGCCGGGGCTCTTGCCAAGGAATTCTTCTAAGAGTGCCCCAAGTGTCGGCGACGTGACCGTCTCCGTCAGGATGCGGACGCCGCCTTCTGCCACTGCGGCGCGCGCCACTTTATAAAACGTATCCATGGCCGCGGGCCTGCCGGCGTTCAAAACGCCCTTCGAGCGGTCCGGATCGTAAAGGTCCAGAATCATCGCCTGGTGCATCGCGCTGCTCGATCCCAACGTCGCCGGATGCTTCTCGTTGCCTTCGATCTTCGTCGGCCTGCCGTCGTGCGACTCGATCACCGAGCCGAGCGCGTAGCCGCCAAGCGTTAGCGAAGTAGCGTAATACACCGGCAAACCGGGAACCACGTTTTCGGGAACCTTCACATAAGGAACGATCTTATCGATCCGCTGCGGCCGGCATGCCGCCAGCCCCGCCAGCGCGACAGATGCGCCCATGAACTTTAGGAACGTGCGCCTGTTGACACCGCCCGTCCAGGGCGCCGCCTGCCTCGGAAACTCTCGGTTCAGAAGCTCCTGGAAGCCCTCTGTCTCAGCAAGCTCCTCGAGCCCGCGCCAGCCCTTGCCTTCTGATTTGAGCTTCTTGCGCAGCTCGTCGAGGCTCAGACATTTCGCTTGTTCTTTCAATTCTTCTGGCATGTCTAAGTCTCTTAGCGGTGGCAAACCGAACAGTTATCAAGCTGTTCCTTGCGAATTCCTCTCTTCTTCACGAGTTCAGCGCCGAGTTCGGCATGGCTCTTGTCGCCGTCTTGGTAGTCCGTATCAAGAATCTTGTCATCGGGGCGCACCCAGTCATCAGGGTTGCGGTGGCAATTCAAGCACCAGCGCATTTCGAAAGCGTTCTCTTTGAAGCTTAGGTTCTGCTCGTCCATATCGCCGTGGCACGTGTAGCACGAGACGCCTTTGGCGATGTGAATGGAGTGGTCGAAATACACGAAGTCGGGAACGTCGTTCACGCGAGTCCACTCGATCGGAATGTTCTTCTCGTAGCTGTCGCGAACAACCTGCAGCAACGGACTGTTGGTCCAAATTTGGCTGTGGCAGGTGTAGCAAGTTTCTGTCACCGGAACGCCGGCAATCGGGCCCTTCTCAACGCCATCGTGGCAGTAGTAGCAGGAGATGCCGAGCTCTTTCACGTGGTGCTTGTGGCTGAACGGCGCTGGCTGGTCGAGAGCGACTCCTAGCCTGTGGGTGTACGGCGTCACATTCGCTCCGACGAGCAGGACCGACGCCAACCCGAGACCTCCCAGAAGGAAGGTGATCTTCACCATGTTGTTGGCGCTCTTGCGGAAAAGATTAGGCAACGAAGCCTCCCCTCGACGCAAACGCGCCGCCGCCCAGGGTGTCCTTCCTGGACTCCTGGTGTATTCCTATACAGGCGTTGTGTGACATCCCTATACTCGTCCCATTAGAAACGGTTCGGAGGAGATGGGCGCATGTCCTCTTGTCGTTCCGAAAAACGTCGCCTTCGCGGTCTCATGTTAGCCGTTATGGATTCGTGCAAGTCAAGCCCGAATCGCATTCCTGACGGATATTGTGCATTTTTTCACAAAGTCCCGCCAAAACGCTATAGCCGGTAGAGCATTAAGTACACGACGACGCCGGTGACCGAAACGTATATCCAAATTGGCAAAGTCCATCGAGCAATCGCTTTGTGCTTGTCAAACTTCTCACGGAGCGCCCTTATCAGCGTGATCAAAACCATCGGAACGATCGCCACCGCGAGAACCGTGTGCGTGAGCAGGATCGTGAAGTAAAGCGGCCTGAGAATCCCCTCGCCATCGTATCGTGTCGTGCCTACCTGAAAGTGGTACGTGAGGTATCCGATCAGGAACAGAATCGAGCACGCCAGCGCCGTGAGCATACAGGCGCGGTGCGCGGCGATGTTCTTGCGGCGAATCATCGCATAGCCGGTCAATAGGAAGATCGTGCAAAGCGTGTTGAAGCCTGCATTGATCGTAGGCAGGTCGTGCAGCGTCACTCGCCCAACAGCCTGCCGATGTCTTCGATAATGTCTTCTACATCTCCGTCTTCGGTGCCGTTGTAGAAGCCGCGGATCTTGCCGTAACCATCAACGAGAACGAACCGGTTGCTGTGCAAGATGTCGCCCGGAACCTCGGAGCCAATGAGCATAAAGCCGTTGGCAATCTCACCCGTGAGTTCGGACGGGCCAACCGTCCAAGCCCACGTGTCGGTATCCGCGCCAATATCCTTCGCCATCTTTGCCAGCACCTCCGGCGTGTCGTTCTTCGGGTCAACGCTGATCGATAGGAAGCGCACCTGGTCGTTGCCGGCATGAGCCTGCTGGACTTTGCGCATGTTCTTTTGCAGCGTAGGGCAGATGCCGTTGCACTTCGTGAAGAAAAAGTCGACAACGAACACCTTCCCCATGTAAGTGCCGACATCAAACTTTGAGCCGTCGTGCTTGGTCAGCTGGAAGAGCGGCGCCTCGCCGACCGGTTTGAGCGTCCGCTCCTCAGTCTTCACGATGGCAGGGGGACGCGTTTCCCGCGACTTTAGGATGCTGCCACGCAACAGATACATCGTCCCCACGGTGAGGAGCACGACGATAAGGATGCCCCAGAGGAACAGCCTAAGAATTCGAAAACTTTGAATGCTCATATAACGATTAGCGTGAAGAACACGATCCAGACGCCTGTCATCAGGTGCCAATAGATGGAAAACAGTTCGAGCGGAAGCAGGCGCTTGGACGTTAGATGCCCAAGTTTGACCAAATAGAACATGTAAATGAGCCAACCGACTCCGAAAATCATGTGGAAAGCGTGAACGCTGGTCAGCACATAAAACAGGCCGGCGAACGGGTTGGAAGTGGCATAAAAGCCTGCCTGCCGCAGCAACAGCCACGCAACGAACTGGGACAAAACAAACACCCAACCCAAGAACAGCGTTAGCCGAAGGTTGAGCAGGGACGCCGACATCCGGCCCTTCTTGGCCGACCGCTGCGCAAGCCAGAGAGTGAAGGTGCTGGCCACGATGGCAAGCGTGCTGACCCACAGACTCGGAGGCCACGGAAAGTAGTAGTTCGGCTTATCGTCCAGCCGGTATCCGTACCAGGCCGCGAGGGCTGCGAAGATCATCGCCAGCGAGCCCGCAAAAAGCCACATGCCAATTTTCGCCGTCGGAGTTTCCGGGCGATGCGGGGACTTGCCGTTATGCCCATCCCCACCGTTCCCGTCATGTCCGTTCGCGCCGCCGTCAATTCCGGAGCGCGTCGCATCTGGGGATGGCATTTTCGTCAACTCGCGGCGATCGCCGCTAAGAGCAGAAGTGGAAGGAACGCGATGCTGGCTTTGAGGACTTTGCGAGCCGCCCCCTGATCCGGGGTCTTTCGAAACTTGAAGCTAGCGTAGGCGAACCAGAAACAGAGCGGGACCGCGGCGGAAACGTAAATCCACGGACTATTGAGTCGTGTCGCAAGCAAAAGTGCGAACGGTGCCGTTGCAGCCGCGTATTGCAAGCACGCCGTTGCCGTCGCCTCGCCCGAAGCGCCGGGGAAGGGCAGCATCTTGAAGCCGGCCGCCTCGTAGTCGTCCTTGATCAGCCAGGCAATCGCCCAAAAGTGGGGGAACTGCCAAAGGAACTGAATGGCAAAAAGGATGACCCCGGTGGCTCCGATGTGTCCCGATACCGCGGTCCATCCGGCTAGCGGCGGGATCGCCCCAGGAATCGCGCCAACCGCCGTGGCAAGGTGCGTCTTGGGCTTTAGCGGTGTGTACGCAAAAACGTAGAGAGCGATCGAAACCGCTCCTAGAAGCGCCGTGATCGGATTGACGAACCAAAACAGCTGCGCAAGGCCGACAGACGCCCAAATCACGCCGACCGCGAGCCCTTCGGTCAAGCCGATGCGTCCGCTTGGGATCGGGCGATTTTGCGTGCGCTTCATGCGCGAGTCTGCGTCAACCTCGAGCACCTGATTAAGCGCGTTTGCGCTGGCGATCACGAGCCAAGAGCCGATCAGCGTGTGGAAGAAAAGCGCGCCTCCTGCAGGCAGCCCGCCGATGTTCGCAGCCAGCACCATCCCGGCCAAAGTGGTTGCCCACACGAGAAGAGTGACGCGAGGTTTGCTGAGCGCCCAGTAATCCTTAAGCCGAGCGAGTGCGAGGGGCAGTCGGGGCAACGAGACGGAGGGATTTTTTATTGGTTTGCCTCCATAACGGTTGCCGGTTGCTTAAGGTTGATCATTCGCAGCTCGGTTTCATTTCACCCTGTCCGGGCGACTGGAATCAAGGGTGAGTTCAATGAGTTGGCTTTTCATCCACCCGAGTATTTCTTCGGACGAAGCTCCGTGTTCGAACGATTTCGGTTCGCCGAAAGTGATACTCACACCTCCGAACGCGGGCCGAGGCCAAACCTTCTTGAACGGAATAATTTTCGACGTTCCAACGAGCCCGGCACAGATAACAGACGCGCCGCTCCGCGCAACGAACATGGCGACTCCAGGCATTAAGGGCTGTAGGCCGCCATCTTCGCTCAGCTGGCCCTCAGGGAAAACGACAACCACGTCGCCGGCTTGTAAAAGCTCTACGGTCCTTCGTATCGCGGCGCGATCGGGCGACCCGCGGTTGACCGGAAAAGCGCGCAGCGTGCGGATAATCCAACTGAGAATCGGGATATCGAAAAGCTCGCTCTTCGCCATATAGTGCGCATGGCGCGGCATCGCGTAGCCCATTACCGGAGGATCGCAGTCACTGAGATGGTTAGCGATCACGAGCAATCCGCCGGCGCGGGGAATATTCTGTTTGCCTCGCACTTTTACCGGCCCTAACAGGAATAATCCGACGGTAAGAATTAATTTCGTTAGAGGGTACGCGACCCACTTGTAAAACATCTACGTTCGCCGATTGAGCCGCAGTATTGTCAGGATTCCGCCAAGCGTCATTAACCCCGCGCCAATCCAAACGAGAATCGTCATCGGCTTAAAGAAAAGCTGAACCGGGAAAATAAGTTCAGGAGAAACAATGGCAAACGTGGCTTCTCCGGAATCCGCCATCAGCCGCCGCAATTCGATACGTACTTCCAATTCCTCGATTTCCGTAGGAATGAATTCCGGACCTTGATCGCCAATCACCATTTGCGGATGCGCGGGAAAATCGCGGCCGGCAATATTGACATTCAACTTAACTCCGAATTTCGTGCCTTTCTGACCAGGCTCGCCTTCGCGGGTTCTTTCGAGGTACTTGATCCTGAATTGGCCGACGGCTTTCTCCTCACCTTCGTGCAAAGTTATGTCCGATTCCAATTCCGTTTCGGGTGCGCCCATCACGAAATAAAGGTCGTAAAGAGGCTTTCTTATGATATCCGGGCGGCTGATTGGTGTGGTTTCGCCACCTCGCGTGATGTAATAAAAATTCGGCTGAAATACGTACTCGTCGTCGCCGGCAACATTCTTTAGCGAGAAATCGATCCGGTTGTTAGGGTCGGATAACTGCGTCGGGCTTGGGATCTTGCCAATGGAGGCTAAGTACGACTTGTTCGGCAACAATGCCAACTTTCCGGGCCGCGTCGGAGTGACGCCATCAAAGTCGGTTTTTTCGAAAGCGCGTGAAACAATCAATCCGAGCAGCAACAGCGCTACACCGGCATGAGTAATAAAAGAGCCGACGCCTCCGGATTTGCTGCGCATCCGTTCGATGGTTCGCAACCCGTTCGCCACAATCGAAAATAGGCACACGAATACCAGCGCATAGAAAACGATCAATTGCTTCGCGGGCATACGCTCAAATCCGTCAAGCGTCAGTCCGCTACGGACCAAAATGAAGACACTCGCGCCGAAAACGAGCACGGACGCAAAGAATACATTGCCAATTGTTTTGGCGCGATCAGGCGCGGTCTTCGTCCAACCGAGAAAAGGCACGAATGCCATTAGCAACAGCGTCGGCACGAACGGAAAAGCGACGACGAAATTGTAATCTCCCTCCGCGACGATCTCTTTCGGCCGCTGCAATAGCGAACCGAAGAACGGCAAAGACATGCCATACGCCGCCATGATGCCGATCCCATATAGAAGCGCAAGGCCGACCGACATTCCCAGCGTTCTATCTCCGCCAACCTTAACGACCGGCTCTTGATCCCGGAGCCTAAAAGCGCGCACCGCAAGAGCGATCATCGATAAAACAGTCGCAATCACAAGGCCCATAAGAACCCCGTGCGCGCCGGCATTCATCTCCGCAAACGAGTGCACACTAACCGCCGTCAGCGCCCCACTCCGAGTTAAATACGTTCCGTATACGAACCACACGAATGGTAAAAGCCCGAGCAAAATATTCAGCCGATCCCAGCGCTTGCGGTTGCTTTGGATGAGCAGCCCGTGAACCAAAACCGCACAGGCTATAAACGGCACAAGGCTGACGTTTTCGACTGGGTCCCATGCCCAAAATCCGCCCCATCCCAGCGTCTCATAAGCCCACAGCCCGCCCATCGTAAGGCCGACTCCCAGCACGATCATCGAGAAAACGGCGAGCGGCCGAACAGCTCGTACCCAATCGACGTGGTTCTTCTTGATTGATGCAGCAGCTGCGAAAGAGAACAACGAAAGCAGGCTGCCGAAGCCAGTAAAAATCACCCACGGGTGGATAATCATCCAGTAATTCATCAGCGTCGGATTTAGCCCGCGTCCATCCGGTGGCATGATCATCGCCTGTCCCGGAGAAAGAAGCTGCCGATCCGCGCCGCTAAGTTGAATCAACTGAAACGGAGATTCGTAGGCGAGAATCGCCGTCATACCCAACAACGCAATCGCGCTTACCGCCAAGAACGCCGATTTGTATTGCCCGACGCGGCGCAACACGATTGCGGCAATTACGGCGCTTGTCAGCGTCCACAACAGAAACGAGCCTTCTTGCGCAGCCCACGCCGCGCTGAATCGATAAGCAGACGCCATCGCATCGCTAGTATTTTCCCAAACGTAAGAGAACTGATACTGCCGTGTCATCAGCAGCAAAACATGCACGCCGAATGTGAGAACAACGGCAACCACGCCGCCGATAAAAGCGCGCGACGCCCACTTTTCATTTTTAGCGACGGCAAACGCTACGGTAAGAACGAAAAAAGCGATCGCCGCGAAAACGATTGCCTGACCCGCTGTACCCGCGAACATGCCCCACGCGGGCGGATCGGGGAATTGCGTCATTTGTCGCTAACGTAGTTTGTGTCAGCAGTCACGTATTTGCTCGGGCATTGCGTTGAAACACGAGCCGCAATAAACTTGCCTTCCACGACTTCACCTTCCACGGACGCCGACGGCGCCGATTCGAAATTGCCGGGTTTCATGCCGTTGTAAACCACGGGCAAGCCATTTCTGCCTTCATCAATCAGCGTGAAAGAAAACTGCCCGCCGGAAGTGCG
>JBDSVQ010000161.1:0-5285 GCA_039927135.1 Fimbriimonadales bacterium
GGCCGCAAGCTAATCGTTGTCTATCAACCTCACCTCTATTCGCGCACCTTGGAGCAGCTTGAAAATTTTGCGCCCGCCTTTTCGGCGTCCGATCACATCGTGGTAACCGACATTTATCCGGCCAGAGAAGAGCAGATAACTGGCGTTTCGTCCGCATTGATCGTAGAAAGGCTCGAGGCTGCGGGAATAACTTGCGACTACGTGCCCTCGCGGCATCTCCTCCCACGATTTGTGGAGGGCACAGCGAAATCGGGGGATCTTGTGGTTGGAATGGGTGCCGGCAATATCGAATTCTTTGCACGCGACTTTATCGACGAATTGGGACGCCGAGACTCGTTGCGGGTGTGCGTGATGCTCGGCGGCGAATCTGCCGAGAGGGAAGTCTCGCTAACTAGCGGCCGTATGGCTGCTGACGCTTTGCGGGCGCGAGGCTATGCTGTTAGTCTTGTAGACCCGGCGGAAGAGCTGCTTAATAAGGCCAGCGTTGAATCGATGGTGGGCGCGGATCGGCCCGACATCGTGTTTATAGCCTTGCACGGCACGGGCGCAGAAGATGGAAAAGTACAAGGTTTACTTGAATTGCTGCACATTCCTTACACGGGTTCGGGCATAGAGGCCAGCGCCCTCGCCATGAATAAGCGTGCGACCAAGAGAGCCCTTGCGGACGCAGGGCTGCCGGTTGCGGACGGTGTGACCGTCAAGTTGAGAGATGCTATCCCCGACTTCCCGATGCCGTGCGTCGTAAAGCCAAACGCACAAGGCAGCACAATCGGCCTCAGTTTCGTTCGATCGCCCAACGAATTGCCTAAAGCGGTTTCTAGGGCGCTCAAGTACGACTCGATCGCGATGATCGAGGAATTGATTGAGGGTGTCGAGATTAGCGTCCCCATTTTGGGTGAGAAGGCGCTGCCTGTGGTAGAGATTTGCCCGAAATCTGGTACATATGACTTCGCCGCGAAGTACACAGAGGGGGCAACCGACGAGATTATCCCTGCGCGAATTTCACCGGCGGCGGCTGCCCTGGCTCAGAGTTACGCCATCGCGGCACATCTTCTAGTTGGCGCTGCGGACTTTAGCCGAACGGACATGATCGTCTCTAAGGACCGGATCGTGATTCTGGAAATCAACACGGTGCCTGGCCTCACGAAGACGTCGTTGGTGCCAAATTCCGCGTTGGCAGCGGGAATCTCCTACGAAGACCTATGCGAACGCATTCTGTTAAGCGCGATGGAGCGATATGGCATCAAAAAAGCGCGCTAAGCGCTCGGTCGACCGATCTCAAATGTGGAGGGGCATTTGGCTTGCCGCTTTGTTAGCCTCGATTTTGGTTGGCATCGCTGCTAGCCCGCTAACATCCCCGCAAGTTGTCCGCGTAAGTGGTGCCGCAAAGCATCAAGAACCGGCCATCTCGGCTGCGCTGCGCTCTGTTGGTGGCAAGCCTAGCCTTCTGATCCAGGCTGGCGACCTCGAGTCTCAACTCTTACGGATGCCTGATTTGAAAGCTGCTTCCTTCCGCTCAAACATTTTTGGTAGGGCTCGTTTGGCGCTCCAATGCCGTGAGCCGGTCGCGGTCGTGCAGGGAAATTTAGCCATCGACGCGGCTGGAACTGTCTTTTCAATGGGTTCACGAAAGCCGCCAAACCTGCATATTTCGTCCAATGTAAAAGATTTCAGCACAATCATAACGATTTCCGATGCGTCGCCGCTTAACCGGCTATGTCGCGTAGCTAAGAAAATCAAAGAATCTTTGCCAAATGTTGTCGGTACCGTAGAAATAGATGACAAAGAACGTATAAGATTACGCATTGAAGGCTTGGTCGTCGAATTCGGTGACACGTCGGACCTTGATAAGAAGATAGACATCCTCGATCGCGCTTTGAAGGAAAACCCGCAGCGGGCGCAAGAGGGAGGGAGCATTATCTTGGTCGACCCGGAGGATCCCGTCCAAGTCCGCTAAGGATAAGGATGGCCAAGCAAACCAGCGCAAACCTGCCCACATGGACGGTACCCGTCTGTGTCATCGCTCTGGTATTCGGATTTCTTATTGCGGCCGCTATGCGCCTACCAGCTGACCCGGAAGCGGGCGCCCTGTACGGCAGCATGCGAACGAGCGCACCTCCACCGGAAATGATCGGCACCGGGATCGACGAGCGCGACCAGGAGATCACTCGCCTTCACGCTCAAATCACTGAGCTTTAAGAAGCGATGTCAGATCAATCCAAGCAAACTGAAGTACTAAATAGCAATTTGCAAGAAGTCAAGCTGTTTGCAGGCTTAACCGAGGTCTCCGGCTCGGGAATTGAGATTATTCTAAATGACAGCAAACGCAAAAGCGAAGAATCCGACGTTATTAATCAGTACAACATTCACGACCGTGATGTTCTTGTTATCGTTAACGATTTATGGATGAGTGGCGCGGAAGCGGTCAGCGTTAATAACCATCGTTTATCTAAGAATTCCAATTTCCGCTGCGAAGGACCGGTGATTTATGTCGGCCGAGTCCCAATTTCTTCTCCCGTGCGCATCTCAGCAATCGGCGACACGGAGACGCTTTACGGCGCGATGACCATGCAGGGCAGATACCTGGATAACATTCGTAAAGTCGATCAGGAAATGGTCAAAGTTAATAAGAAGGACAAGGTTACGCTCCCCGGCTATACAGGCTCGACGGAATCCATTTTTGCAAAAACGGTGCCGGCCAAGCAATGAAGTACCTTCTACCTGCGTTGGCCCTTGGAATTGGCATCTTTGTGGCAGCTAGGATGAATCTAAGCAGCCTCGTGATCCCGCGGGCTTATGTCGGCGTCGCGGCAATTGCCGGCCTCGACACATTACTCGGAGGCGTTCGCGCTGTCCTAGAAGGACGCTTTAAGAATGACCTGTTTGTAACAGGTTTTATTTTCAACATTTTGCTCGCTATCGGTTTGGTGTATTTAGGCACCAAGCTGGGAATCGAGATTTACCTCGCAGCCGTTATCGCGCTGGGAGGCCGAATATTCGCCAATTTATCGATCATCCGCCGGCACTATTTGGCGCGATGGTCTGATGCGAAGGAGAAAAGAAATATGGAGGTCAGTCAACTATGAGTACATTTGCGGCGATCGATATCGGCGCAACCAAAGTCGCTGTCGTAGTGGCCGAAATCGATGACTCCGGCAACCCGCGCTTAATCGGTTTCGGAGAAACTCCGAACACCGGTGTTAAGAGAGGGCATGTTGTGGATATCGATAGCGCCGCGGAAGCAGTTTCGCAAGCACTTCGAAAAGCCGAGCGTATGTCCGGAAAATCCATTCGTGATATCACGGTGGCAATTTCCGGCGATGCGATCCGAAGTTCACCAAGCGTGGGCCTAGTTCCGATCCTTAACCCGACGCGAACCATCACCCGAGAGGACGTGCACCGCGTGATTAATCACAGCAAGCAAACGCCTCTGCCGAAGGACCGCGAGTTAATCCTCGCCGTTCCGCGCTCGTATCGAGTGGACGGGCAAACGGGCGTGGTAAAGCCGGTGGGCATGAGCGGGCAGCGTCTTGAAGCCGAAACGCTTCTCGTTACGGCGCCCACGCACCAACTCGACAATCTGCAGAAGAGCGTTCGCGCTGCCGATGCGGAAGTCGATAGTTGGGTGCCAAAAGCGCTTGCAAGCGGGGAAGCCGTAACCACAACGAGCGATCGCGAAACCGGCGTTGCCGTCATTGATATAGGTGGCGACTCGACGGATGTGGCGGTCTATCAGGATGGAAGCGTCGTTTTCTTGAAAACGCTTCCGGTTGGTGCGCAAAACATCACGAACGACATTTCGATTTTGCTTAAGACAACGCTTGCCGAAGCCGAAAGGCTCAAGCAAGACGCGAGCACATGCGGAAACGGTGGAGGTGACGAAACCGTTTACGTGGAGCAAGCCGGGCAGCGAAGGCCCTTTAATAGAAAGGTGCTTAACGAAATTGTTACGGCGCGCGCAAAAGAGATCCTGCTTTTTGCGCTGGAGGCCGTTGAAGAAGCGGCAGATGTTCGCCAACTGAGATCTGGTTTGGTGCTTTCGGGAGGAGGCGCGAAACTCAAAGGGATCGACGAATTAGCAAAATCGCTTACGGGCAACACACCCGTAAGAATAGGTATTCCCGAGCCCTTCGAGGGCTTAGGAGACCTTATCGCCGCACCGCAGTATGCGACCGCAGCCGGCTTGATCCGATTCGGAGCACGCCTGCGTGACCAGGAGGGAGTTGCCGCAGAAACGGGCGACTTTCGAAAGCTCATAAAGAGCTTCTCATCGATTTTCTCCGGCAAAAGCCGAGAGGACGGAACTAACTAGGAGTGACTAATACAATGGCTAACAATGGAGCGCCGCAACACGCGGTAATCAAAGTAATCGGAGTCGGGGGCGGTGGTTCTAACGCTGTCAACCGCATGATCGAAGCCGGAATTCATGGCGTTGACTTCATCGCAATGAATACCGATATTCAAGTGTTGGAGCCTTCAAAGGCGGCCAGCACGCTTCAACTCGGAACTAATGCGACGAAGGGTCTTGGCGCCGGCGGAAATCCTGAGGTCGGCCGAATGGCTGCCGAAGAGAGCCGCAACCAAATTCGTGAACTGATCAACGGATCGGACATGGTGTTCATCACCGCCGGCATGGGTGGCGGAACGGGCACGGGTGCCGCGCCGGTAATCGCCGAGCTCGCCAAAGAAGTCGGCGCTCTTACAATCGGTGTCGTTACCAAGCCTTTCTCTTTCGAAGGCCCTCGGCGGGGCCTCCTCGCCGACCAAGGGATCCGCGAGCTTAGCCGCATCGTGGACACGATCATTACGATTCCCAATGAAAGATTGCTTCCCGTGGTCGATCGAAGAACAACGCTGCAAGAGGCCTTCCGCGTGGCGGACGACGTCCTCCGGCAGGGTGTTCAAGCCATCTCGGACATCATCACCATCCCCGGCGTAATCAACGTCGACTTCGCCGACGTGCGTTCGATCATGTCGAATTCCGGCCCGGCCCTGATGGGAATTGGTTACGGCGCAGGCGAGCACCGGGCTCAGCAGGCAGCGCAAAGCGCCGTCAGCAACCCGCTTCTCGAAACGAGCATCGACGGCGCGAGCCGGTTGCTCGTGACGATTACCGCCGGCGACGACCTCACAATCGCCGAAGCCAATGAAGCGATGTCGTTCATTCAGGGACTATCGTCCAATGAGAACGCCAACATCATCTTTGGCACGGTTGTCGACGAACGCATGGAGGGCGACGTTCGAATCACCGTACTTGCCTCCGGCTTTGGCGAAGAGGACGAGCA
>JBDSVQ010000162.1:0-8095 GCA_039927135.1 Fimbriimonadales bacterium
CACGAAGTGAAAACCGCCATTACCGCTCTCGCTGTAGTCGGCGTCGGAGGAATCATGGTCGCCGGGATGCTGAATACGCCGCCGGAAAACGTCGTCATGGCATCCTACGCCACGACGCTCGAAGGCAGGATGACGACCCAGCGCCTAAACGCGGAATTGGCCCTCGATAAACTCGACGGCGCAGTGATCGAGGCGGGCGAAACCTTCTCCTTTAATAAAGTCGTGGGAACGTGGTCGCGCAGCGACGGATATCGAAAAGCGCCTGTCAGCTTTAACGGCCAATTGATTTGGACCTGGGGTGGCGGTGTTTGCCAAACCTCTACAACGCTATACAACGCGATGTTACTCGCCGGCCTCGACTTGGTAGAACGCAATCGACATCGCTTTGCTCCCGGGTACGTCGCCGCCGGGCGCGATGCCGCCGTCGCGTATAGCAACATCGATCTCCGATTTAGGAACCCCTATCCTTGGCCGGTGACGATTCACGCCGAGACGGCAAACGGCAGGCTGGTCTGCACCGTCAGCGGTAAAGGAAAGCCAAGCGAATCGATTTCTGTTGTTACTAAGTTGGACGACGTTCGGCGACCCGAGACTCTTGTCGATAACCTGGGCGGGGTCGGCGGTCGGGTCATGAATCCTGGTAAGGCGGGTTACTCCGTAACGACCTACCGAGTTTGGCGCAGCCCTGCCGGCGAGCGACGCGAAATGCTTTCGAAGGACACATACCCTCCGATGGAAAAAGTTGTGCGACGAGGCGACGGGTAAGATTTCTGCCTGAATGAGCGATGAAATCATCGAAGACGGCGACGAGATGGCGTCTCAAGAAGCCGACGACTTACAGACTTTAGACGAGCGCTTCACCGAGCTCGAGCAAGAGCTCGCCGAGGCGCGGGACGCACAACTCCGCGCGATAGCCGACTTCCAAAACTATCGCCGGCGATCTTTGGATGAAGCCATCAAGACGCGCGAACTCGCCACGGCGAACCTCGTGGAGAAGCTACTTCCCTTGCTCGACAATTTCGAGCGTTCGTTGGCTGCTGCCGAGAGCGGCGCGAGCCCCGAGGCGGTTCTCGAAGGCGTGCGGCTAATGCAGCGACAGCTCGGCTCGGCATTGCAGGGTGTCAACGTCAAACCGATCGACGCGGTTGGACAGCAGTTCGACCCGCACTACCATGAAGCCATCCTCAGTGAGCCGAGCGATCAACCCGAAGGCACGGTTCTGGAAGTAATCGAGGCAGGATACACGATGGGCTCGCGGGTCTTGCGACCCGCAAAGACACGCGTCAGTAAGGGACCCGCTTAGTGGGTTTGTTCGGGACGGACGGCATTCGCGGTGTTGCCAACGCAAAGTTAACTCCTGATCTTGCGCTTCGCCTCGGGCGGGCGGCTGGCATCGTAATGGGGCGTAGCGGCGGCAAAAGCGCCGTGATCGGCAGGGATACGCGGCGCAGCGGTGGAATGCTCGGCGCCGCACTCGCTGCAGGATTCAATTCGGCAGGTATTGACACGGTATCCCTTGGAGTCGTGCCGACTCCGACCGTGTCGCACGCTGTTCGTAACGGCGACGACTTTCAGATGGGAGCCGTGATAAGCGCGAGCCATAACCCTGCGCCGGATAACGGAATCAAATTCTTGGGCGACGACGGGAAGAAGCTAACCGACGAAGTCGAGGCAGCTATCGAATCGGAAATGGATACATTGCCCACTGCAAAGGGCGCAGAAATTGGGATGCTACGGCAAGATCGAAGGCCCGCAGAAGCCTATTTGCAATGGCTGGCGGGACTTCTGCCGGAGCGATTAGATGGGTTTCGCATCGCTGTGGATTGCTCGAATGGAGCGGCGCATGAACTGGCGCCAAGATTACTAAAGCAACTCGGTGCCGAAATCAACGTTATTGGCAATGAGCCAGACGGCGATAATATTAACAAGGGCTGCGGCGCAACGAATCCTGCGACGATCCAGCAACTTACTAAGGAGACCGGGTCTGTGCTTGGAATCGCATTCGACGGCGACGCGGACCGCTGCATTTTTAGCGACGAAAACGGCGTGCTGATTAATGGTGACCGGACAATGGGCATCTGGGCTGCTTGGCACGGCGCAACTTCGATCGTCGGGACGGTAATGAGCAACATGGGATTCGAAGAGTCCCTCGCCGATTTAGGCATCTCTTTTGAACGCACCAACGTAGGCGACAAGTATGTAGCGCGGAGAATGGACGAAATTGGCGCGCGGATCGGCGGCGAACAAAGCGGCCACCTTATCTTTTCCGAGTGGACCCCAACCGGCGATGGACTGCTCACGGCTATTCAGATGCTTCGCGTTTTGCGACTGTCTGGGTGCGCCGCAAGTGAACTACCTCCCGTTTTTGAGAACTGGCCCCAAATGCTCGTTAACATTGGTTTATCCGATAAAGAAGTGTGGAAGGAAGCCCTTTCTTTGCACAAGTTTATTGCTGACAAACAGAGCGAATTGGAAGGCGGCAGAGTGGTTGTTCGACCTAGCGGGACGCAACCCATGATCCGCGTTATGGTCGAAGCGCCGGACCGAGCGCGGAGAGATGTGGTTACTGAGGAAATTGTCGAGAAAATAGTATCGGAATTAGGCGGAGAAATTCACGGCCGCGTGGACCTAACTAACGCGCTAGGCGATTAGTAAGGCGTCGGAAACAAATCGGTGTGCGAGAAATCGTTACCAACGAATAGGATGCCTTCCCCCGTGTCCTTGGCAAGTGCATAAGCAAAGCAGTCTCCAAAGTTAAGAGCCGCTTTGTGGCCAGATCCCTTCCCGAACTCGCCGCACGCTTTCCGGGCGATAATGGCCTGCGCTTGCGTCACCGGGACTATTTGTATTCGCAGAGATTTTATTAGGTCATCGAGCCGATTTGAAAGAACGGGCTCATCAAGGCGATCAATCAAGATGGCAGCCTCCAAATAGGATGCGGCGCTCATCAGCTTTGCCTCGGTCGAATCCTTGAGCGATGCCAACAGTGCGTCACTTCCCGACTCTTCTTTGATCATCGAGACGATCGCGCTTGTCTCCACAATCACTTCGGAAGTCCTGTTTCGGGATCGAACAAGTCGTCTACGAAGCCCTTCGTCGTTTTGTATCTCGTCCGCATATCGGCAACAATCGCATCGACGTCCCTGAGTCGGTGGCTTTCCTTTTGCCGGTCCAACGCTTCACGGAGCGCTTTCGTCACTGCCTCGGTGATACTAGTCCCCATGATTCGTGCCAGCTCCGTAGCCAGCTTATGCGCCTCGGGGCTCTTGATGTTCATCGCCATGTCTACCATTATACCCAATGGTGGTAGAAAGGTATAATCTCCACGCTGGTAACATGAAATCGATGCAACTCGTCATCGACGTCGGCAACACACACACGGTCTTCGGCATCCATCAAATGGAATGGACGTCCGTGTGGCGAATGCCCACAGACCCGCTCGCGACCGAAGATCGAATCGCCGCATTTTTCCTACCGCTTTGCAGAGAGCGAAGTATCCCGCCGCAATTCGACGAAGTCTTCTGTGCCTCCGTCGTCCCTGCCTTAGATCAGCCGCTGCGCGACTTCGCGAGCCGCTGGCTGAAGCGCGACGCGAGGTTCCTAAACGCCGACTCCGTCCCGAATCTCAAGATCAACTACTCGCCCGCCTCGGCAGTAGGCGCCGATCGACTCGCAAACGCAGTCGCGGTGAAGGCGAACCATCGCACGCCAGCCATCGTCGTCGATTTCGGCACGGCAACCACTTTCGACGCTATCGGGCCGAACGGCGAGTACGAGGGCGGCAGAATCATGCCCGGACCGATCGTCTCGATGGAGGCCCTGTTTTCACGGGCTGCAAAGCTCCCCACGGTCGAACTAGCCGCGCCCAAGACCACAATTGGGCGAGATACGAAGGGGGCACTCCAGAGTGGGCTAGTGATCGGCTACGCAGGCGCGATTGACACAATTGTTAGAAGGATGAAACTTGAGTTGCCTTCCGATGCCTTCGTGCTCGCGACAGGCGGGTTAGCGGCGCTGTTTGCCCCGCTATGCGATGAGGTGAATGCCGTCGATGACTTGCTGACCCTCGACGGCATCCGTATTGCCCTTGCCTAGCTCCTCTTCAGAGTTCGGCGGTCGGAGCTACTTTCGTCTACGCGCGAAGGCCAAAGCCGCGACCCCTAGGCCTAAGGCAACGAATGTGGCGGGCTCGGGAACGGCAGCAATTTCGCCGCCCCAGTAGTTGCCGCCGAGATTCACGGTTTCTCGTGCGAGTTCTAAGCCAAGGGCATCCATCTGGACGATCTCGGCCCCGTTATTCGTTAGATACCAAAGAGATGCATCATTCGGGTCATAAGCGAGCGAGCGAATGGTGCCATCGTTGACCGAGAATGAGTTCACAACGTTGCCGTTGATATCGATCTCAGTGACCGCACCGTTTGCTCCGCCAAGGTACAAAGAGTCCCTTTGAGCGTTGTAGGTAATAGTCCAAAGTGCGAAGGATCCGGCGTTGTAGATCGAAGACACAGGCCCATTGAAGTATTGATCATTGTATCGAACAACATCTCCGGTCGAAAAGTTGGAGGCGTACGTGATGTTGCGGGAGGTGTCCATTGTGCCGTCCAAATGCTCACCCGAAATCGTCGAGAAATTTGTGAACGTGTCCACCTGTGTGTGCGAGAGGTCGTAGACGCCTCCAAGACCGTTAATATCGCGACCGACCGTCATGAACGTACCACCAAGATAGTTTGAGTTCCAGGCGATCGCGTATTGCAGGTTCGTCGACGCGCCTTGGGCATAGGTGTTGACGTTTGCACCTTGGATCATGGCGTCCATACCGGCATCACCATCGGTGAGCATCCAAGTCCCGATCGGTCCGGAGAACGCTGAGGCAGCCAATAGTGCGAGCGAAAGTAAAGTGAATTTCTTCATACACGAGTAATTGCCTGAGTGGAGAGTTTTTGTGACCATAAAAGTGTGTACTGGGCAAATGTCAGGGACTTTGTAGCCCTAAGGTATCCTTCACCCTCCGCGCCCTCGTAGCTCAGGGGATAGAGCGCCGCCGTCCTAAGGCGGGCGTCGGGGGTTCGAATCCCTCCGAGGGCGCCAAATCGCGGAGAGGTCGCATAGTGGTCTAGTGCGCCGCACTCGAAATGCGGTGAGGTGTCACAGCCTCCGTGGGTTCGAATCCCACCCTCTCCGCCATTTAGTTCGCCCTCTGCAACGAAATAGGTCTAAAGTCCCGTAAACTCTTGCGGATTGAGCGATCCTGTAAAACAGAGCCAAACATCGGAACCGCTGCTGCGGTTTGCCGAGTACATGGGCCAGTTTCCCGAGGCCCGATCTCGACCCGCGATCGACCTCGCCCGCGAATTCGATCTTTCCGAAGGACTGGTGCAGGAGACGCTCGACTACCTCGGCGAAATCGAGCGCAAGGCTCCGCCTAAGGACCGCACTCGACTGTTCTCGCCACGCGCCGGGATCATGTCGCTGCTAAGGCTGCTGGAGCAGCGGCCTCTCGCAACCTCTGCCGTCACGTCTTTAGTCTTCTTCTCGATGTATCGCTACTACCGCACCTACTCGGCGGGCGGCAGCGATACCCTTGCACTGCTCCTCTTGCTCTTCGCGCTCCTGGCAATCGTCGCCGTAAACTTCGTGCGCGGCCAGCTGCGCTACGCACTTTACACATCCGCAGCAGCTATTGGTGCCGGATTGGTTGCCGTCACGTTGCTCAACTTAATCTTCGGCGATGGGACGGCGCTTGCTTGGGCGAACTTTTCGAGCAACCTCTTTCACGCTCTAAGGTCAACTTTAGTCTTCGTGGGCTTTTTCTCGCTCGCTGCTGTGCTTGGCGCTTTTTACAGGCAAACGAGGCTCGCCGCCGCCGAAAGTTCACTGGATCGTCTTGACTTGCTAAAGAAGACCTTGAACTTGCGAGAGCGGCTCAATATGCCCTCGGACCGAGCGCGCAACGACATGCGATACCGATCCGCCTTGCGTTGGGTTCGCAATCACTGGAAGCTGTTTGCAATTGGCATCGGCGCATTCCTCTTTTGCGTACGCATCGTCATCGGAGTGACCATCGGATACCCGGAATCCGTGCCCACGACGGTGCAAATCAGCGCGTATCTCCTTAGCATGTTGTTGGTCTTGTCGGCATATCCAGTCGTCGGCTTCGTCGGTGGTTCGCCTCGCAATGGAATACTCGCCGGCTTGTTGACGTTTGCCACCCTCACGCTTGCCCGCGAGTTCTTAACCCCCGAAGCCCTTGCCTACTCAGCGCGCGCAAGCGTTGATGCCTTTCCATGGGCGGGATACGCTTTCCCCTTGGCCATGCTTATGTCATGGGTAGGCGGAGCAGGCGCGAGGGTACATGATCAGCAAGATAAGGACCGCATGGTCGCGAGCAGCAATCAAGCAGCCGTAGTTGCCGAAATCGCTCGCCTCAGCGGATTGCTCGGAATGGCACGCTCCGAAGTGACGTGCATGGTGGTCGACGTTGTTCAAAGCACGCGACTGAAACGCGAGGCCAACCCTCTAGCCGTCGAAATCTCCTTCCGAGAGTACACGAGTTTTATTAGACGCGAAGTCACCCGACACGGCGGTGCGGTCCAATCCATTGCGGGTGACGGAGTGGTGGCCGAGTTCAGCACCCCGCTGAGCGCATTTGCCGCCGCCCGCGAAATCCAGACGGCTATGCCGGAGTTTAACAACACGCTAAACACTCTCAACCTTCCTTTCCGCCTGAGAATCGGATTACACAGCGGTAGCGTACATGGCGACCTCGAGCAAGTGAGCTTTGCAGAAGTTATTGATGTGGCAGCTCACATTGAGAAAAGGGCTCAGCCCGGAGGGATCGTAGTTACTGAAGCTGTTATGGACTCGCTCGACGACCAGGAATTTATTGAGATAGCCGAGACGGTTGACGGCCAACGTGTGTTCTACGCGCAGTATCCGACGTTAGATTAGGTATGCCTATCGGTCCAAACATTGCCATTGTTGGAGCCGGCAACCGACTGGCCGCAATACCGGTCCTTGCGACAATCTTTAATTTGCCCCTTGACATGGGTGCAAAGATAACGCTATGCGACAGCAACACGGAAATGCTCGATCTTTTTGAGCGATTGGCCAGAGCTTTTGCGGCCTACAACGGTGCTCCCGGGATCGCAATCCATAGTACCGACAGTGTGGAAGAAGCTATGGCCGATGCCGATGCCTTGTTTATCTGCATAGATATCGGCGAGCGTACTGATGAACTGGAGGACCGAATAGCGGCGGTTGTAATTGGTCGAGAAGATGCAGAAGCCGTTATTCGCGTTGAGATGCTTCGTGACGAGCTGCTGCAGATATCCGATTACCTAAAACCGGGCGGCGAACAATTGGTGTTCAACCTCGTCTACCGAACCGACCTTAGTGGCACCCTCATCAATGCGCCGGCTTTCCATATCGATTGGCCGGAGCGCGTGCCAGAGGAAGAACAATACAGGTTTGCGCACCGAGGGTTACGGCTGATTCGTGGCGACGACCCGATTTTTGAGCCATTACAGGAGTACAAGGAGAACCCCCTGGCAACGGCAATTCTCGACGCGCGCCCAGCTCCTGAAAACCGATTTGACCCGACCGCTCTGACAAAAGTTAGTTGGGAATTACTCGGTCGCTAAGCGAACTGGATGTAGGCATCTACCCAGCGTCGATAAAAAAGAATATCGACGATGATCGAGCCAACACACACGACCGCCAAAATAACTGCGGTTGCCCGTGCAATTTTCAACGCGGCTTCGGCAGCCGCCGTCGCATAAGTGTCGCTGAACATCCTTTTCGCAAACTTTCCGATAACGAAGATTTGAAGAACAGCAAATCCCAACGTTGCGACAACAGAAAACGTGTTTAGCTTAACGTAGCCTTGCGCAGTATCAAGCGAAAACAAAATGTCTTGTTGATAACTGTTAAACCCTATCGGCACATAAACCGCCCATGCCATTAGAGCAAAATTCAGAGCGACCAGGAACCAGCCCAGCGCAAAGAAAAATGTGTTTGGATCGCGTCTAACCATCGAACTTTCTAAAGATGAGCGTAACATTGTGACCCCCGAATCCAAAACTGTTCTTCATAACGT
>JBDSVQ010000163.1:0-4331 GCA_039927135.1 Fimbriimonadales bacterium
GAGGCTTCGCGAAGCAGTGCTGAATAATCCTAAGGATGCCGTTCGGGTCATGTTTGACCCTCTGTTCGAAGGTGCGCTCAACGACATCCTTGACGATAATCAAGAGTTCTACAAGAAGGTCATGGACAACGCTTCCCTGCATGCAGAACTCAAAGCGAAACTCTTTGAGACCATCTACAGGGACCTCATCAGATACGACGCTGATGCCCAGTAGGGACCCGCTCGGCATCGGTCGATACCTCCACGGTATCTTTGCCGTCTCGGCGATTCCCCTCCCACGTCTCAAACCGCGCATCGCCTCTCCCCCAGCGGATATCGGATATCGGATCTCGATTTCCCAAAAAACCAGCAATTCTACTAGTTGACTTTTGCCCTCCCCAACGCCTTAAGGGTACGGGGCGCTACAAACCCCAAAAATTCGACACGTGAACCAAAATGGATACTAACGAGATGGATGGATGCATGAATGCTTTTAGCCGAACCCGCCAACCCAATCCGGGGAAATCAGGCAGTGTGTAAATCTGAAATCTGTCGATTCCGTCCCGACGAAACGCGCAAAAACCCAGTATCTCGCACTCGTAAAACCGCGTTTCTTAACACAATAGGGAATAAAAACCGTAGGACCAAACCAGCCATCGGATATCGGATATCGGAGGTCGATATCCCTAAACCGGCCTTCGATACTCGAACGCCGACAGCAGCGTAGCCTGGTCCGCATAGTCCAGCTCACCGCCGCTCGGCAACCCGTGCGCGAGGCGCGTGACCTTCATGCCGATCGGTTTCAGAAGCGCCGCCAGATACAAGGCGGTAGCGTCCCCCTCGATGGTCGGGTTCGTAGCGAGGATAATCTCCTCAATACCGCCCCCCTCCAGCCGAGACAGCAGCTCCTTCACCCGAAGCTGCTCCGGCCCAACGCCGTCCATCGGCGAAAGCAGCCCATGCAAAACGTGGTACTGCCCACGAAACTCGTGAAGCCGCTCAATCGCCGCAGTATCCTTCGGCTCAGCGACCACGCAGATTTGAGCCGCCGACCGACGAGGGTCTGAGCAGATTTCGCAAACCTCGGACTCAGTGAACGACTGGCAAGCCGAGCAAAGCCGAATCTTGTCCTTCGCCTCCAAAATGGCCTCCGCGAGGACCTTAACGTCCTCCTCCGACTGCCTCAGCAGGTGAAAAGCCAGCCGTTGTGCCGACTTCGGCCCAACCCCCGGCAGCCGCTCAAGCTGCGCAATAAGCCGCGCCAGCGGCCTTGAGAACGTCAGAGCCCCATGCCCGGAGGCAGCGGCAACCCGGCCGTCAACTCGGAAATGCGGTTTTGCCGCACTTCCCCCGCCTTAGCGTGCCCCTCACGCAAGGCAAGCAGCAACGAGTCCTCCAAGGTCTCAATGTCGCTGGGGTCGACAAGCGCCTCGGCAACCTTGACCGAAAGCAGTTCACCGTTCCCGTTGAACTTGGCCTTGACGCCGCCGCGCTCAACCTCGATCTCTTCGAGCGCAAGCTCCTTCTCGATGTTCTTGGCACGCTCCATGGCCTCCTGCGCCTGCTTCAGCACGCCGCCCATGTTGCCCATTCCGAATCCCTTGGGAAGTTTCATAAGTTAGTAGCTAAATGTACCCGCCAGCGGGGGTGAAGGCAAACGAATCATAATGGAGCCTGGATTCATTGGCGCGCTTTAGCGCGTCTTATATATTGTAGATGCCCCACCACCACGACCACGAACACACCTTTGAAGAGATTCGCACACCGGTCCTTCGTTTTTCGCTCATCACCCTCGTAGAAATCGCCGCTGCGTTCGGCGTTTTTTACTGGATCGCCCCCAACGTCTTTCGAGACGAACTCGGTCACCCGTGGGCGATTTTCGGCTGGATACTGGTTTTCGGCCTACCGATGAGCCTGTTCGAATACCTGTACCACCGTTACTTGCTTCACTCAGCCGTCCTACCGTTCATGGGCTCGCAACACGACGCCCACCGAACGCACCACGGCCTGACTAACGTAAAGGCCGCCGTAACGCCCGCAGATCCTGAGAAGTTGGCCGATGTCGAGAGCCGGTACCCCATCCTGGAGCCCGAGCAGGAGGAATCGATGATGTTCCCCTGGTACGCTCTGCCGATTTTTTACGTGATCTTCATCGGGCTGCTTGGCCCGGTCAAGCTGCTTTTCCCTGGCGCGCCGATCTTCCTTTCCCTGATCGTAGCGACCACGCTTTACTTGGTGGGCTACGAGATGTGGCATGCCATGCTTCACTTCCCCTACAACCGCTTCTGGAAGCCGATGATGCAGAGCCGCAAGATCGGCAAGGTGACGAAGTACGTATACAGCTTCCACCTGATGCATCACTGGCGTCCGACGACGAACCTTGCAGTGGTCGGCTACTGGGGCATCGCGCTTTGGGACCACGTGTTCCGCACGCACAAGCGGCCGCATATGCTGCCCGTTCATCAGGGGCAGGTGCGGTACATCGATTGCCAGATCGCTCAGCCTCGCTGGCCGATAAGCGCGATCGACAAGTGGGAAAAGCCGCTTTATAAGTTTTCTCGTGCGTTTGAGACTTTGTTAGCCAAATTGGTCGGGCTTAAGCGCAAATCTTAGTTTTTTTGCGATACACTTCGATTGAGGTGATATCGAAATGATGACCACGTTAGCAGTGTTGGTCGCCTTGGCAGGCGCGCAGGGTCCCGACCGGTTCGTTTCAACGTTCGAGGTGGACACGGCGAATCTCGTGACTCACGGGAAGAACGATTACTTCATTCTTGAGCCGGAGTTCCGACTCATCCTTGAAGGGCCGACCGAGAAGGTAAGCATCACGGTTCTGGAGAAGACCAAGATGGTGGATGGCGTGAAAACACGCGTTGTCGAGGAGCGGGAATTCGAGAACGGAGAGCTGAAGGAAGTTTCGTACAACTACTACGCGTTCGATAAGAAAACGAAGAACGTTTACTACTTTGGCGAGGACGTTGATATGTACGAGGACGGGAAAGTTGTGCGGCACGAAGGCGCTTGGCTTTCGGGCATTGATCGAGCGCGATTCGGGTTGATGATGCCTGGCGCCCCAAAGATCGGCTACTTGTTTTACCAGGAGAGTGCTCCGGGTAAGGCGCTCGACCGCGGCGAAATTGTGAGCCTTAACGATATGCTCGAAACGCCTGCGGGCAAGTTTACGGATTGCTTGAAGGTTTTGGAGACTTCGGGTATGGACCTGAATGAGCGCGGATACAAGGTGTACGCGAAGGGAATCGGCATGATTCAGGATGAAGACATGACGCTTCGCTGGCACGGCTACATCGACGATTGACTTTCCGCCCCCCCACCTTCTTCCGCAGACGAAAGGAGGGGGTAGTTCTGCCATAATCTGGGCACCACCGATGTCCGATTTCCCACTTATTTTTGAGCGCTCCAAGCCAGGGCGCTTCGGTTGCAATCCGCCCAAGTGCGACGTTCCTGAAACCGATTTGAACAAGTTGCTGGGCGGGCACGCGCGCCAGCAGCCGGCAGAGCTGCCGGAAGTCGGCGAGATGGAAGTTGTTCGGCATTTTACGAACCTGAGCCACCGCAACTACGGCATCGACACCGGGTTTTATCCGCTGGGGTCTTGCACGATGAAGTACAACCCGCGGATCAACGAGGCGGTGGCGGCTAATCCGGGGTTTGCTTTGACGCATCCCCTCCAGCCGGTTGAGACGGCGCAGGGTTGCCTTGAAGTGATTCACGATTTGCAGACCTGGATGGCGGAGGCCACAGGGTTCGACACAGCGACCATGCAGCCGCCGGCAGGCGCGAGCGGTGAATTGCTTTGCCTGCTGCTGATCAAGGCTTACCACGCGCAGCAGGGGCAGGGGCATCGGAATATTGTTTTGGTTACGGACAGTGCGCACGGAACCAACCCCGCCAGCGCTGCCCGTGCTGGGTACACGGTGCAACCGGTGAAGACGGATTCTCGCGGCGGCACGGATATCGAAGACCTCAAGGCGCATCTGAACGACAACGTCGCGGCGATGATGCTTACGAATCCTTCGACGCTGGGGCTTTTTGAAGACAAGATTTTGGAAATTTGCGACCTGATCCACGGCGCGGGCGCGCAGGTGTTTTGCGATGGCGCGAATATGAATGCGATTGTCGGGATGACGCGACCTGGCGATGCGGGCTTTGACTGCATGCATTTGAATTTGCATAAAACATTTTCAACTCCCCATGGAGGTGGAGGGCCAGGCTCTGGGCCAGTACTATGTGGTGATCGATTAAAGCCATTTTTGCCCGTACCAAGAGTTGAGATAGACAGCCAAGGAGCATACTATATTAAATGGAGTGATAAAAACAGCATTGGGAAGATC
>JBDSVQ010000164.1:0-6068 GCA_039927135.1 Fimbriimonadales bacterium
GATTCCGCTTTGGAGCCTCTGCCACTGGGCCCGTTGGATTTCATCGACCGGCCCGCAGTCCAAGCCGCAAACAGCCGCGAGCACCATCCCATGCAAGTTGCCGCTCGGCGACGTCGCAGGGGTGTTGAAGTCGGCGTGAGCGTCGATCCACAACACTCCGAGTGGCTCGTCCGACGCCGCAACTGCGGCTGGAACGGATGCCATTTCGATGCTGTGGTCGCCCCCCAAAACGATGGGTAGAGAACCAGGTTCTATGGCTTGGGCGACCGTCTCGCGAACTTCGACCAGATTCGCGAGGATCTCGTCGAAGTAGCCGAGGCCCTCTCCACGAACCGCACCGGGTTGATTGGAGGTTTCGCATACGTCGCCACCGTCAAAGACGTCCTTTACGAAAGGTGCGACGTGCTCCGCGATGCCGGCGAGGCGGAGGGCATCCGGCCCGAGGCTCGCGCCTCGGCGCGGCCCGCCGAGGCCCATCGGCACGCCAATGATACGCACATGGTGCTGGGAGAACATCGGAGGAATTGTACCAAGGGCGTTTAGGTACCATTTGCAAACAATAACTAGGATGCTTAAAACTTGATTAGATCGGACCTAAAGGAGCGGGTCGATAAAGCCATTGAGGCTCTAAAGAGCAGGGGAGCGCTTTCAGAGACAGCGGGGTCGGCTGAGATTGCCGAGCCTCGCGATGCGAGCCATGGCGATTTTGCGACGAGTTACGCGCTTGAGAACACGAAGGCGGCAGGTATTCCGCCGCGGCAGATCGCTGAATTGCTTCAACAGGAACTGCAGTCGGATAACGCTTTTGCGGCCATTGACATCGCGGGTCCCGGGTTCCTAAACTTCCGGCTTGCGGACGCCTACCTCACCGAATGGGCTGCCAAGGCCGCGACAGCAAAGGGAATCCGCAACGTCGATCTCGGCGGCGGAAAAAAAGTTTTGATCGAATTTGTGAGCGTCAATCCTAATGGCCCGATTCACTTAGGGCACGGGCGCGGCGCGGCTTTCGGTGATTCTTTGGCTCGCTGCCTTACCGCAGCAGGCTTCGAAGTCTCGCGCGAATTCTACGTAAACGATGGCGTGAATTCGCTGCAGATGCAGCTATTCGGAGAAAGCGTAAAAGCGCTATATCGCAATTCTTTGGGCATGGCCTTCGAATTTCCGGAAGAGGGCTACAAAGGCGAATCGGTAGAGGAAGTTGCTCAAATGATTCGCGACAAATTCGGCGACAACCACGCGGACGATGGTTTGGAATTCTGGCAGCCCGCGGCTGAAGAATTGATGATTGAGAGGCAACGCGAGGACTTAGCGCGATTTGGCGTGGTTTTCGATAAATGGTTTAGCGAACAATCTCTGCACAACGATGGCAAGGTCGATTCAGCCATTGCGGTTTTGCGAAAGCAGGGAACGATCTATGAGCAAGACGACGCGCTATTCTTGAAAAGTACTGCGTATGGTGACGACCGTGACAGGTGCGTAGTGCGAAACAACGGGAAGCCAACGTACATCGCCAGCGATATCGCTTACCACAAGAACAAGTTCGATAGGGGCTACGAAAACCTTATTGATATCTTTGGACCCGACCACCATGGGTATGTGGAGCGGACGTATGCCGGGGTACAAGCGTTGGGTTACGGTAGGGATCGGCTAAAAATCATTATCACGCAAATGGTTCGGTTTATTAAGGATGGTAAACCTGCGCCCATGCGCAAGCGAAACGGTGAATATTATCGACTTTCCGATTTGATCGACGAACTCGGTTCGGATGTCGTTCGTTTTTTCTACTTAATGCGGTCGCAGGATACGCATATGGATTTTGACTTGGACCTTGCGCTGGAGCATAGCGACAAGAACCCTGTTTTTTATGCTCAATATGCACATGCACGAATTTGCTCGCTTATCAAAAAAGCCGCCGCCGAAGGCTTTGCCGCCGACGCGTCTAAGTGCAATCTGTTGATCCACCCAGCCGAGAGGGAACTCACCAAGAAAATCTGGGACCTGCCCTATAACGTTGAGAAAACTGCCGGTGATTACGGTGTGCACCGAATCGCTACCTACGCGACCGAGTTGGCGCGGCAATACCACCACTTTTATGACAAATGCTCTGTTCTAAAAGCCGAAAGTAAGGACTTGGGCAATGCCAGGCTCGCTCTTTGCGGGGCGGCCGCATTGGCTTTGCGAGAAACACTGGATTTGCTTGGCGTTTCAGCTCCCGAGGAAATGTAGATGGAGCGCTACCCTTGGCAAAAGGCGATTGTAGTCGGAGCAACCGGTGGGATTGGTGCCGAGATTGCCCGCAATCTAAAGGCCCACGGCTGCGACGTGGCAATCGTTGGCCGCGACCAAACAAAGCTTGATTCATTAACTGCGGGCCTTGCACTCGGAGCGGATCGATCCTTTGCTTACGACGTCCTTGATTTTCAGAACACTCAAGACGCGTTCGATGCCATCGTGCAAAAACTCGGCGGATTGGATTTGCTTGTATTCTCGGCGGGCTTGTTGCCTCCGGTCGGTGAGACCGAATACGATATCGAAAAAGACCGCGCAACGATCGATACAAACCTTACCGCAGGTATGGCTTGGTGCAACGCAGCGGCCAAACGATTTGAGAGGGCAAAGGCTGGTTGCATCATCGGAATCGGGTCGCCTTCAGGCGACCGTGGCAGGCGAGGCAACCCCGCATATGGAGCTTCGAAGGCTGGATTCGAGAATTACTTAGAATCGCTCAGAAACCGCTTAGGTAGGCATAACGTTAGCGTTGTAACGGCCAAGCCAGGCCCTGTGCGTACACCTATGACCGCGCGATTCGGCGCACTTCCCGGCATGATCGAAGCCGACGTCGCTGCTGCCGAAGTTCTTAGAAAGTCTACGCGGTTTTCACGCACGTTTTATGTGCCCGGCAAGTGGTGGCTCGCTTCGAAAATTGTGCAGGCGATTCCTTCGCGCATTTTTAGAAGGATGAAGATTTGAGCTTGCCTCGTGCGCGCCTCGAGCGCGTCGAGGCTTGGGGAATGTCGACGTGGTCGACTTCGTACGTCTTTCGCCCAGTCGATAAGCAAGGCATTCTAGAAGCAATTGACGAAGCCGGTCGAACCGGCCTTAAGATTGCGTTAAAGGGCGGCGGAAACAGTTACGGCGACGCGTTTCAGTCACCGGAAGGTGTCGTTATTGACCTCTCCCGCATGACGCGAATTCTTTCGTATGATCGACAAACGGGGGTCATCCGTTGTGAGCCGGGCGTTACGATAGAAGCGCTGTGGGAGCATGTGATCGGCGACGGTTGGTGGCCACCGGTGGTTAGCGGAACGTCTAAGGTCACGCTTGGGGGCGCGCTCGCTGCTAACATTCACGGCAAAAATAATTTCCATGCCGGACCCATCGGTGAGCATGTCCGCTCGTTTCGACTTTTGAAAGTAGACGGAACAAGCGTTGAATGTAACCAGGACGATGATTTATTCTATGCAGTGATCGGCGGATTTGGACTGCTGGGAGTAATTACTGAGATCGAACTCCAATTAAAGAGGATTCATTCCGGCAAACTGCGAGTTGAGGCTTTCGCGTCCGGTAACTGGGACGAGACCATTCGCATTTTTGCGGAGCAGGAAAATCATGATTACCTCGTTGCTTGGATCGATGGGTTCGCGCAGGGCCAATGCGCGGGAAGAGGGCTGATTCACGCAGCGGATTATCTCGATGAAGGTGAAGATCCACACCCCGAAGAAACACTCTCCGTAAGAGCGCAAGAGCTGCCCGACACGGCAATGGGCTGGATTCCGAAATCCAAAATGCACAGCTTAATGTCGCCGTTTGTGAGCCGCTTTGGAATGCGATTTACAAATGCGCTGAAATTTCGGAGCGCAAAGAAAGAACACGGAAAGGTGATTCTTCAGCGATTTGCAGAATTCAATTTCTTGCTTGATAGTGTTCCCAATTGGAAGTTTGCCTACAAGCCGGGTGCGCTCATCCAATACCAGGCTTTTATTCCGAAAGAAAATGCGCAGATCACCTTAGCGGACATAACCGAATACGCCCGAGATCGCAAGCATCCGCCTTTCCTCGCGGTGATGAAAAGGCATCGACCGGACAAATTCCTGCTCTCTCACGCCGTGGATGGCTATTCGCTCGCCCTGGACTTTCCGGTGGGTCGCAGAAACAGGGAGGACCTTTGGGCGCTGACCGCTGAACTGGATCGCCTAGTGCTGGCCGCCGGTGGCCGGTTCTATTTTGCCAAGGATTCGACCATGAGGCAGACCACTGCCGATGCTTACCTAGGCGAAGCTGTACAGAGATTCATGGACATCAAGAGGCAACTCGACCCGGAAAACCTCCTGCAGACCAGCCTTTCTCGCCGCATTTTCGGAGACTTGTAGCCGCCATCCAGCTTAGGCACGAGCGGCGCTGAGGAAGATGCTGGTCGGGACCAAAGTCCCGATCTCTGTCCAAAAGCTACGATAAACCGTAATATGTGGGTTGCGTTGTCTTATCAACCGACGAATCGAGTTCAAAACTATGAAAAGAAGCATAAGAGGCGTGTTTACGCCCAAAATCCTCATTCCCTTGCTGGCAATTGGCGCCGTAGGCTTCGGAGCTGTAGGCGTGATGAGCCTGCTCGAACGACGCGGCGAAGCAGCGATCAGCATGATCCCTTCGGATGCCGCTCTTGCGATCAGCTTCGATAACACCCCTTCTCCCTCGCAGGTGATGCTGTTCAAAGAGATCAGCAACGCTATGGAGGATGGCGGTGTCAACCGCTTCGTCGATGAAATGATGGACGACATGGAGGTGCCCCCGCAAGTCCGCGCCATCAAAGAGAACCTCAAGGGCAGCTTCGCGGTTGGCCTCTGGGGCGATATTGCGGGCGGCGAGCCTGATATGGTTTTCGCGGCTGCGCTAAACAGCACCGCGTCGGCTGAGAACGTTCTACGCGACCACGCGAAGAAGATTTCGGGCCTCGGCGTCCCCGCCTATGAGGTTGACGGCGAAGTGATCATCGCTTTTTACGAGGACTACGCTCTCGTTTCCAACTCGCAGGAGAACCTCCGCCGAGCGATCGATGCCGGCGAAGGCAAGATCCAGAGCCTGGACGAGATCGCCGCCTTCAAGAGCGCACGCGAGTCCCTTCCGTCGGACGCCAGCTTCATGCTCTTCGTCAACGGCGAAGCCATCGCCAAGGCTGACGAAGACACCCGCAAGATGTACGAAGCCATGGGCATCGTGAAAGCCGGTTGGGCTGCTGTCAGCGCGACCGTCATCGATACCGGCATCCAAATCGATATGTATCAGGATATGCGCGGCGCCGGGCAACTCGTCGCCGAGTATGAAGCGATTCCTGAACTCACCTACACGTCTGCAAACCGGCTGCCAGCCGGCGCAATTGGCGTCCTCGCTGTTAGCGATGCCGGTCGAATGGTCGGCGCTGTGATCGAATCTGTCAGCGCGAGCGTACTCGGCGCCGACTTCGAAGAGGGCTTCGGCGAAATGGAGAAGGAAACCGGCCTCAACCTCGAGAAGGACATCCTTCCCGCGCTCGCCGGCGAGACCTACATGGCGCTTTATCCCCCGAAAGATGGCAAGGATGACCCCACATTCGTCCTGATGTTCGACGAGCAGAACGGCGGAAAGCCCGAGGCCGCTGCGCGAAAAATCATCGCCAGCGAGAAAGGCTTCACGTCCAAGATGCTCGGCGACGCCGAGGTCTTCTCGATGAAGGTCGACGAGCCCGTCATCGCTATCTTGCCCGACCAAGTCGTCATCACCAACGACCTCGCGATCATCTCCGAGCAGCCCGCTAACGCCCTGACCTCGACCGGCAGCCTCGCCAAGTTCGACGAAGGCACGCCCGCGAAATTCAAACTCCAAATCGACCTTCGACAGCTGGTCGCCATGGCGCGAGAATTCGGCGGCGACGACGTGCCCGACATCGAGCAAGCCCTCTCGCAGGACTCCCTCGAGTGCAGCTGGACCGTCGAGAACGGCGTCAGCAAGGGCCGAGCGCTCATCCCGCTCAAGCTCCCCGAGCTCATCCGCATCGCCGGCCAGGAGATGAAGAAGCACAAGGACGCCATCCC
>JBDSVQ010000165.1:0-8510 GCA_039927135.1 Fimbriimonadales bacterium
GTCATCTTTTGGCGCACGGTTACGCGGTTGTCGAGGACGAGCGCGTTTGGGTGATTATCACGAAAGATGTTCCTTCCACCTTTGAAGAACTACAACGGCTCATTGCCTAGGCCCAATTCGTCGCCGCCATACGCTGGCGTGATTCGTCAGAATAAGTAAGCCGATGATTCGAAGCCTATTACTCTGCCTTCTCGTTGCCCTTACGTCCGTAGTTGCCTTCGCACAGACCACGGTAATCCCTAAGGACGTCGTCGATCTCAAGTGCGTCGAGGACCCAACTCTCGACGGCGAATACACGATTTCCGACGATGGCAATATTCTTCTGCAGTACATCGGCGCTTTGAAAGTGAGCGGCCTAAGCGCAACCGCCGCCGCCGCAAAAATCTCCAAAGAATTGGTAGCGCAGCAGATTTTGCGCAAGGCCACCGTCACGTTGCGCATAAAGACCGAAGCGCGACCCGAGATCACCGTCGGAGGCGCAGTCGGCCGAGGAGGCGCGCTGCCCCACCGAGCAGGGATGCGACTCTCTGAAGCCCTTGAATGGGCCAATCCGACCAGCGTCGCCGACCTCTCAAAAATAAGAATCACCTCGCGTGGTGGCCAGACGACCACCGCCGATCGAACGCGAAACGAAAACCCCGAGTTGCAAGCCGGCGACCAGGTTTTCATCCCCTTGAAAGCGGCAGGCGGTGAATTCACCGTGCTTGGTGCCGTCGCGAAGCCCGGCCTCTTCCCGTTCCAGCCCGGTTGGTCCGTGCGTGACGCCATCGATGCCGCTGGAGGGTTGCGCAGTGATGCCGATCCGAACAGAGTAACGGTTCGCCACGCGGACGGCAATCAGCGCGTCCTCGATCTCAACCTCCCGGAATCGAACATCGTGCTGACCGCAGGCGACACCGTCGTCGTCGCTCAGCGCGCAATGGACGAGCAGGTCTACGTGCGTGGCGCGATCTCCAAGCCGGGGCTACTCTCGTACCGACCTGGGCTCACGATCAGCCAAGTGGTCGGTGATGCAGGGCCTGTAGAAGGCGCGCGGCTTGACCGCGTGAAGATCATTCGCAAGGTTGAAGGCGGCAAGTCCGAGACGATCTCCGTCAACCTCGCAAAAGTGATGCGCGGCGAAACGCCCGACGAACCCCTGATCGCCGGAGACATCGTGGACGTTCCGTACCCCGGTAAGAGCTTCGGCTTTAGGGAAGGCCTGCAGATTGCGGGCTTGATCCTGCTTCTGCTGACGCTTCTAAAGTGACGAGAAGCTACCGCCTCGCACCGGCCGAGCCTATTGCCGCGCTCAACCGCGTCAAGTTGATCGAGTGTGGTGAGCCGCTGGTCGACCTGCGGTTGCATCTGCCAGGTTTCAAGGTGACACGCGAGTCGGCAGTACCATGGGCGCGCGAAGGCGTGGCGGATCGGCTGAAGATTGCCCGCCGTGGCTTAGCTCCATACGACATTGGTTTGCGGGAAGCCTGGCGCTCGCTGAAGAGGCAACAGTTCATCTACGACCGCTACTTCGCCGGTCTCGATCCGCTGAGGAGTCTGGCGATTCGGCGACGTCTTGCCAACCGCTTCTTCGCTCCCTATGATCAAAAGGCCCCGCCGGGACACTCGACGGGCGCCGCCATTGATCTCTGGCTACTAGATGAGCAAGGCGAGCCGATCGACCTGTCGGGACCTGGTGAGCGCTTCAAGAGCGCACCCACGTTTTCAGCGAAGCTGCCGGAGCGCGTCCGCGAGATGCGACTCTTGCTGCACGACGCGCTGCTAGACGCGGGCTTCACGAATTGCCGGGACGAATGGTGGCATTACAGCTATGGCGACGCTGGCTGGGCGGTTCGCGCTGGAGAGAAAACCTGCATTTACGGATCGGCCGAGCCGCCGAAAAATGAGTACGAGGAACGAGACCGCGCGTTCTTCGAAGCCTTCGTAAAAGACCCGCCTTTCTAGTAGCCGAGCAGGTAGATGGCCGCCGGCCGTGCCACGCTATCGTAGTACGCACCCAATAAGTTGAACGACGACAACTGCGAAACCGCGATGATGATCAACAGCAGGATCGATCCCTGCGTTTGACTCCACCGAATGAACCGGTAGCCTTGCTCCGGCGGTAGCAATATCCCAAGAATCCAGTGGCCGTCGAGCGGACCTATCGGGATCATGTTGAATGCCGCCAAACCCAGGTTGATGATGACGGCAAGCTCAGCAAAGTCCACGAACCAAATGGGCACGTTCGCTTGCGTCGCAGTTACCAAGCGAAAGACAATCGCGACAGACACCGCGATAATGACGTTTGTTAGAGGTCCCCAAAGCACGCTGAAGAGGTGATCCCAGCGAGGGTTCTGCATGTTTCGCGGATTAACTTGAACCGGCTTTCCCCAACCGATGCCGTAGCCGTAAAAAACCGTGACAAAGATGAAGATCGTTCCTACGGGGTCGAGGTGAGCAAGGGGATTCAGAGTGACGCGCCCCTGCGCACGTGGCGTGTCGTCTCCGTACGAATCAGCCGACTTCGCATGGGCGAACTCATGCAATGCGATCGAGCCCAAGATAATGACGAGCGACATTGCGATTAGGGCAGGATCTCGCATTCCAACGAGTATGGCACGCGCCTTAGCCGAGCGCCGTTTTGACGGATTGTTTGCATAGCTAACGAATTCCGCAAAGAGCGGGCTCGATTCGACCCATTGGATAGGTACCTTGATGTTGTGCTCGTTCTATTTGCTTGCCTTGCCATGCCCCATGCCCCCTCGGTCGCAGAGCCGAACCTATCGAACATCCGACAGATCACGTTCGGAGGGCAGAACGCCGAGGCTTATTGGAACGCTGCCGGAACCAAGCTGGTCTTCCAGAGCACGCAACCCGAGTGGCCGGACGAACAGATCCTAACGATTTACGCTGACGGCTCAGGGAAGAAACTGGTGTCGTCAGGCCACGGAAGGAACACCTGTGGCTATTTCTTGCCGAACGGTGAGATCATTTACAGTGCCACTGATTGGAAGGATAAGGGCGCTGCGCCGAAGCCGGCTATGACCAAGGGCTACGTCTGGCGGCTAAACCCCTACTTCGCCATCTTCCGTGCTAAAGCGGACGGCTCCGATCGAAAAATGATCCTCGGTGGCGACAGCAAGACCTACTACGCAGAAACCACGGTGGCGCCGGACGGCTCGTACATGGTGTTCACGAGCACCAAGGACGGCGATATTGACCTTTATCGAAGCGACCTAGAGGGGAAGAACATCAAGCGGCTGACCGACCAGCCCGGATACGATGGCGGCGGATTTGTTAGCTGGGATTCAAAGAAGATCGTTTATCGACGAGACGTAATCGAAAACGACACCGAACTGCGAGACTTCAAGAGCCTTCTTGCCCAGCACATGGTGCGCCCGAGCAAGCTCGAGATTTGGGTAATGGACGCCGACGGAACGAATAAGAAGCAAGTAACAAACTTGGGCGCGGCTAGCTTTGCGCCGTTCATGCACCCCGACGGGCAACGAATCATTTTTTCATCCAATTACGGCGACCCCAAGGGCAGGGAATTCGACCTATTTATCATCGGGGTTGACGGCAAGGACCTTAAACGCGTAACCAATACTCCCGAATTCGACGGCTTCCCAATGTTTACGAAAGACGGCAAGCGCCTCGTTTGGGCGAGCAACCGCAGCGGCGCCAAGCCCGGTGAAACAAACCTGTTTATCGCCGACTGGCTTGAGGATGGCGAGAAGCCGGCAACGCCTGCCGGCGGCAATCCATCGGGCGCGCGGCGTGTTCGCGTTGGACTGATCCCGTCTTTTACTGAGATCGAGGGCGGCCTGCTCCTTGATGGCGTTCAGGCCGATTCTCCTGCAGAGAGAGGCGGCCTAAAAGCCGGCGACCTGATCGTCGAATGGGGTGGCATCAAAATCGGCTCGCTGGAAGATATCCAAGTGATCTTTGAGAACGCTGAAGCCGGTAAGGAAGTTAAGGTCGTCGTTCTTCGAGATGGCAAGCGCGTGGAAGTCAAGGTAATTCCAGAAAAGATCGGCCAAGCGCAGCCAAAGGTTTATTGACGGTCACACTCTTGGCCCGCGCGGGCCGTTCTAATTAGGCTGTTTCGTTGATAGCATGTCAACTAGAAGGTCGTAAAGAAATACATGCATCGCGGCGGTTTGCTTGGAATATAAACATGCGCTTCCCAACCAGAGTTTGCGACGACCATCGCTTAACCGGATAGGGCCCACGATTCCAAAAACGGACTTCCGCTTCTTGAATCATGGGCCCTGAGCCCAACTATCGGCGGCGCTTCAGCAAATAAGCAAAGCCCAGCCCCATAAATACTGGGATAACGGTTGCGGGCTCCGGCACGACGCAGTCGATCTGCCCGCGGATTTCGCCGCCAGGAAATGTCGGAGTGTGAGCGTTGATGTACGAGTCGCCCGCCACCATTACTTGAAGCTTTTGCAATCGTGTCAGGTTTCCATCATCTTGCAACATACCGGTGAAAAACCAATTTGAGACGTTTCCCGATTGATTTGTAGCGGCTACGTTGGCAAGAATGTCGAAAATGACAGGCCCGTTTGCGCCCACCGGCGCATTGTGAATATGCATGCCGGTCACGGTTGCAACGCTGAGCCCAGTGATTGTGACGGAGCCGGACATGATCCATGTCTGGTCGTCAAGGTTGAAGCTCCCCGTCCCATACGCGGCGGAGCCCGTAGGCGGGACTCCCTGCGCCCCATTCATGAGCGGCACGGAAAAGCCCCAGATCGTAGCGTTTGAAGCTGCCGCCAACGCGGCAAAGCAGCCCGCGGCTATTAGTTTCCTCATTATTTTAGTATTAATCTCCCGGAGAAGTAAAATTTTGGGTGAACAACACCCTTCTCCAGATATATTCTACTCCGAGTTCCTGTTGCCTACCGCATAGCAGGACGAATGTCCCAAAGAACCGTATTATTACTAGGGGTATTCTTAACGCGTGCCCAACGTTAGAATCGTAACGCTCGGCTGCGCCAAGAACGACGTTGATTCCGAAGAAATTGCCGGTGTGCTTTCCAAAGCCGGCTACGAGGTCGACGGCAGTGAAGACGCAGAGGTTACGATCATCAACACCTGCGGATTTCTCGAGGCTGCCAAGGAAGAAAGCCTCGCGGAAATCCATGCGGCAATACTTGCGAAACAGCAAGGAAAAACTAAGAGAGTTATCGTCGCCGGGTGCCTCGCGCAACGAATGGGCGGCGAATTGCGGGAGCTTGCCCCCGGAGCAGATGCCTATATCGGCGTTGGTCAGATGGCCCGCTTCGGCGAAATTGTGGGCAAGCCCCAAGAGCGGGGAAGGGTAGAGCATGCCGAGCCACAGCACCTTTGGGCAGATGTGCAAACGCGCGCCCGCACCGGCGCACCGTGGAGCGCGTACCTAAAAATTAGCGAAGGCTGCGACCATCGATGCACGTTTTGCACAATTCCCAGCTTTCGCGGAAAGCATCAAAGCAAATCTCTCGAACGCGTTCTTCTAGAAGCAAACCATCTTGCCAAAACAGGCGCGCGAGAGATAAACCTAATCGCACAGGACGTAACGCAATACGGTTACGATTTGTACAAGCAATTTACGATGCCACGCTTGTTGAACGAGCTCTCCGAAGTTGAAGGCATCGACTGGGTGCGGCTCCTCTATTGCTATCCCAACCGATTAACGTCGGAAGTCATTGATGCAATGGCGACCTCCAAGAAAGTTTGCAATTACATCGACGTTCCATTACAACACGCGCACCCGGATGTTCTGCGAATGATGAAGCGACCGTGGAGCGGCGAAAGATATTTAAAGCTGTTCGAAGACTTGCGAAATGCTATGCCGGATTGCGCCATCCGCACGACTTTCATTGTCGGCTTCCCCGGGGAAACCAAAGAGCACTTCGATTACTTACTGCAATTCATCAAAGAGGCGCAGCTCGATCGCGTGGGCGCGTTTACATTTTCTCGGGAGCCAGGGACGCCGAGCCACGACATGCCCAACCAGGTCCAAGACAAAGAGAAGCAGTGGCGTTATAACCGTTTGATGAAAGGGCAACAAGGAATCTCGCTTGCCAAGAACCGCGAGTGGATCGGCAGAAAACTAAATGTCTTGCTAGAAGGCTACACCGAAGACGGCTGGATGGCCGGGCGCAGCCACCGGGACGCACCAGAAATAGACGGGCTCGTTTATGTTGAGCAATCTGAAGGGTTGCGACCCGGCGATATGGTTGAAACGACCGTTATTGACGCCGCAGAATATGACCTTTTCGCAACGACCGGAGCGCAAGCGCAACGCCGAATTCCGCTACGACAAGCGGCGCCTGTGCAACCGCGTTAGCAGTCCACTTCCGACGACGAACAGGCCGAGGCATACGCCGGATGCAGGCTCAGGAACCGGCATAAACAAAATGCTGGTGGCGACCGACATCCCGCCGCCACTTGCGAACAGGGTCGGCGTACCGCCCGTGGCTGCGTCAACCCGAACCACTGCTGACCCGACCGAGTAATAAAGCCAGCTATCCCGAAACGCCATCCCCCAACTTCCGCCTAAGCCAAGATCACTAAATAGGCCGAGGTAAGCGCCCGTCGCCCCGTCGAACCGCGTGATGCCTGCGATTCCGAATCCGCCAACGAGCGGATTGGACGCGTAGAGATTGTCATCCGGGCCCCATAAGATATCGCTGTTGATGGCCAAAGTCTCATCCATAGTAAATGGCGTGAGCATGGCTCCAGTCGGTCCATCGAACCGTCGGACCATTGACGAGGGACCGGCCAAAAGCCCCTGGTATAGGTCGCCATCAGACGGCCTCCATGACATCCCGTGTGTGTGCGCGAATCCTCCTCCGAGGCCGTGCATGCCAAGAAACGCACCGGTGACACCGTCAAATTTCCACACGGAATCTGCTACGAGCGGGACATGTGCATTAACGTAAAAGTTGCCGTCCGGCCCGAACTCAATGTCTTGGGGACCTGCGAGTCCCGGTGCGCCAAACTCGCCGAGAAACACGCCTCCCGGTGACCACTTCGTAATATTCGACGAGTACTCGCTCGCAACGTAGACGTTACCGCTCGAATCCATGGCCAAACCCTGTGGGCCGTCAATATGCGTATCTGCGAACACTCCGAGGAAAGCGCCGGTGGTCGCGTCATAACTCAGGACGCGGTCACCGTGGAGATCACCAGCGAGGAGAACGTCTGCGCTCGCCGAGACCGAGGCGAGGATCAGGACTGGAATGCCTATGTGCGTGTGTAGTTTGCGTGACATTGGCTTCTACCTACAACTGGGTATTGCCTCCGAAACGCAAATTCGTGACAACGATTTCCCCGGCGGGTACTTTAGTGGCGATAGCCACACCTCCCTGAGCCGTATTAGCCTCCGCCGCAGCCGGGCAAAGACGGTCCTTTCTTGACCTTGTAAACCAGGTCCATTTCAAGAAAACTCTCGAATGGATCGGAATAACGCATCGCTTCTCCATGCCCCATTGCGTCGTCAAGACCAACGCCGGCAAATTTCGTCAAGTACGCTGCCCAAACGGAACTGGTGCGCGTACCGGTTTGGCAATGTAGCAGCACCGGCCCCTTAGAAGCGGCAATCGCATCGGCGACCAACTTTAGGTTGGCAGGCGAGAAACTCGCGGGGCTCTGCATAGGCACTGAAACGTAGGTGAGGCCCAGCGACGACGCAACCGCTTCCTCATCGAATCCATTCTGCTTAACCGCTTCCACTTCCTGGGGTCCGCGAATATTGATCACCGTTGTAATTCCTTTCGAAGCAACTAAATCGCGCAGTTGTTTCTCGTTCGGCTGCGAGCCGTTCATTACGTCTCCCATGTCCCAAAGAGTCCAATCCATGTAGGCCGCGTCGTTGGGAGCGAAAACAGCGGTCGGTGCGTGCAGTTTTTTACCCATGCCATTTGGAGCGCTAATCGATTTCGGAGGCATCTCATTTTTCGGTGCGGTGGAGTATTCCACGGTGATTCCCAGCAACGATTCAACGCGGTTCTGGGAAGCGTTCATTGCGAGGGCGTGCCTGATCGCATCAGTCAGGGCGTAACCCTTGAATTTATGCAGATACGTCCCCCAAACATAGCTGGCGCGCCACGCAACTGTGCAATGAAGCAGAATCTTTCCCTTGCCTTTCGCCTTCTCCATAGCTTCGTTAAACTTTCGGATCGCCGCAGGACTGTACTCGTGCGGTTCACCAACTGGAATATGTACGTAGTGGATGCCAAGTTCTCCCAGTAACTTCGCCTCGTCGAAGTCCACAATTGTTCGGTCGTTCATCTCCGCAGTCCCCCGAAGGTTGATAACCGTTTTGACCCCTTCGGCAGCAAGTTTTCGGAATGCTTCGGGCCGCGGTTGCCCGGAAACCCGACAAGGGCCCACGTCCCAAATCCCCGCTTGGAATCCTTCGGTTGAGAGCTTTTCAGGAAAGTGAATGTCTGACATGGTTCCCGGCACGATCAATGTAACTGCTGCAATTATGGAGAGGCTCACTCACAGGCATACGCGGCTGCCGAAACAAATAAATC
>JBDSVQ010000166.1:0-3294 GCA_039927135.1 Fimbriimonadales bacterium
AACAACGGCTTTAGGGTCGTAAACATCGGTATCAAGCAGCCAATAACCAACATTATCTCAGAGGCGGCCGCGCACAAGGTTGATGCTATCGGCCTCAGTGGACTGCTGGTAAAGAGCACGCTCGTTATGAAAGATAACTTGGTGGAATTGAACGAGCGGGGACTTCACGAGTACCCGGTTATTCTTGGTGGCGCTGCGTTGACGCGCGCTTACGTCGAACAGGATTTACGAGCCATCTATAAGGGAAATCTTTGGTATGCGCAAGACGCCTTCGAGGGGTTGCGCATCATGCAGAATTTGGACGAGCCGCCAGTTGCATCTTCCGCCACTAGTGGCGCCGAAGAAGATACCGGTTATCAGCGCGTAACGAGCCACCGATTGCCCGACAGCGATCCTCAGTTATATGTTTTCGACGGAGAGCGTAGCGACGTTGCTACGGACAATCCGATACCGACCCCGCCGTTTATTGGCAGGAAGGTGATTGACGATATCAATGTTTGGGATGTGTATCCGTACATCAATGAAATTGCCTTGTTCCGCGGGCAGTGGGGATTTAAGAGGCCTAAAGACCTCGATAACATCGAATTCAATAAGTACCTCGAGGAACACGCCACTCCGACCTTCGCGCGGATGAAGACGCTATTGCAGGATGCGTTTGCTCCGAAGGTAGTTTGCGGCTACTTCCCCGCCCAATCCGAGGGAAATGATTTGGTCATTTACCAGGATGATTTGAAGACAGAACGCACGCGGTTCCGTTTTCCGAGGCAGTCGACGGACAGGCGGTTGTGCCTCGCCGACTTCTTTGCGTCGAAGGATTCGGGTCGCATGGACTACGCAGGATTCCAGCTGGTCACCGTGGGATCGGAAGTCTCACGGTTGGAGAGGGACCTCTTTGCAAAAGGTGAGTTTCAGGATTACCTTTACGTACACGGCATGGGCGTAGAGACGGCCGAAGCGTTGGCTGAATATTTCCATAAGCAGATCCGCTCTGAATGGGGCTTCGGTGACCAAGACGCCGCGGAGATAAAGCTGCTGTTTAGCACCAAGTATCGCGGTTGCCGGTACGCTTTCGGCTACCCGGCCTGCCCCAACTTGGAGGACCAAGCTCAACTGTTTGAATTGCTTGGTCCGGAGGATATCGGCGTGGAACTAACGGAAGAATTTATGCTGGTGCCCGAGCAGTCCACGAGCGCCATCGTTTGCCATCACCCTGAGGCTAAATACTTCAACATTCGATGAACGCGCGAGAACTACGCAAAAAATACACCGAGTTCTTCGAGTCGAAGGGCCATATGTTGCACGCGTCCGCACCGCTTGTGCCGATCGATGTGACCGGCAAGCTCGACCAATCCCTTCTATTTACCGGGGCGGGAATGGTGCAATTCAAGCCGTATTTTCGCGGAATCGCTTTCCCTCCGCATCCGAGCCTGGTGACTAGCCAGAAATGCGTTCGCGCCAAGGATATTGAGGAGGTTGGCAATCCTGCGCATTTGACGTTTTTTGAAATGCTCGGCAACTTTAGTTTCGGGGATTACTTTAAGGCATCAGCGATCGACTACGCTTGGGAGTTTCTTACTGGCGAAGGGTGGCTCGGGTTGGACCCGAAGTCGTTATGTGTTACGGTTTTTGAGGAGGATGACGACGCTTATGCATTGTGGGAGCCCAAGTGGATTGCGGTTGGCCTCGATCCGGGTGAGCGGATTGTTCGACTGGGCGAAGATTCTAATTATTGGCCGGCGGGGGCGCTAAGTGCAGGACCGCCTGGACCCTGCGGACCATGCAGCGAAATATTCTTCAGGACGGTTCCGGAATCGGAAATGACCGGCGACTACGTGGCGGATGAGAAAGCCGATAAATGGCTTGAAATCTGGAACTTGGTCTTCATGCAGTTTGAGTGGCGAGGCGTCGTCTCCGATCCTGAGCGGCCGCACTTGGGTTACACGAAGCAGGGCATGGACCCGTTGCCGCAGCAGAATATCGATACCGGAATGGGACTCGAGCGAACCGCGAGGGTGTTGGGTGGGTTTGGCACCGTATACGACACCGACGTTTTTTCTCCGATTATCCGAGCAATTTCCTCACGGGCTTCCAAAGAATACGGCGTGGACGAGGAGCTCGATCGAGCCATGCGTGTTATTGCCGACCACATTCGCACCGCATCCTTTTGCATCGCGGATGGAATCCTGCCTTCCAACAACGGGCGGGGTTATGTGCTGCGGCGGTTGATTAGGCGTTCGATCTTGAAGGGTACGCGCACTCTAGAAATCGAGGGTGCTTTTCTTTCCGGACTATTCCCCGCCGTCGTTGAGGCGCTTGGCGATCCGTACATCGAGTTATCTGAGCGCGGCGAAGCTATTCGGGTGACCCTTGCACAAGAGGAGGCCGCTTTCCTTAAGACAATACGGCAGGGCCACGACCGTTTTGACGATATCATGCAGGAGAAAGGAACAATCGATGGCCGAGACGCCTTTTTTCTGTATGACACGTTCGGATTTCCTTTCGAAGTAACTCAAGAGCTTGCAGATGAAAAGGGCGTAACTATTGATGAAGAAGAGTATCGAACTGCACTGAAAGGGGCGCAGGACAAATCTCGCAAAGCCCACGGCGCAGGCGATGTTTTCGGAGGTGAATCGGAAGCAATCATTCTCGCCGTCGCACCGGACGCACCCCTTCACAGCGCGTTTGTCGGATACGACCGCATTCGCCATGCTACGCGCTTGACCCAGATTAGCCCACGATTCGACAAGAACCAAAAGACGACGGGAGACTTCCAGGTTTGCCTGGAAGAGACTCCGTTTTATGCCGAAAGCGGAGGCCAAGTCGGTGATACCGGCGTTATCGAAGCGGAAGAATTTGCCTTCGGAATAAACAATACGTGGAAGGAACTCGGCCAGATTTGGCATGATTGCGAACTCGTTCGGTTTCCTAGAGAATTAGTCGGTGTATCGGACCAGGAGATCGGTGCCGCGTTGCAATCTGGAACATTCTTTGCGCCGGTGCTCGCCACGGCGGATGCGCAACGGCGTCTGGACATCATGCGCAATCACACTGCGACGCACCTGCTGCACGCCGCTTTGCGTAATGTTTTAGGTACGCACGTTACGCAAGCCGGGTCTTTGGTTGCGCCTGATAGACTGCGTTTTGACTTCACACACGGCAAGGGTATGACCGACGAAGAATTGGCTTCAGTCGAGAATGAAGTAAACGAACGGATTGCGGCCGCGAGCGGGGTGCGAGTTCATCAAGACGTCCCAATCGACGAGGCGCGCAAGGTCGGGGCGATGATGCTGTTCG
>JBDSVQ010000167.1:0-5848 GCA_039927135.1 Fimbriimonadales bacterium
CCCCATCCAAAGGCGATCTGGGGAGCTTGTCGGTGCGCCGTAGTTGGTCGCCATCGGGAAGGTGCTGTTGGCGTCCTCGGTGTAAAGTGTGACGGCTGCAGCGAGCTGGCGCATCTGGCTGAAGCATTTGGTCCGGGTGGCGGCGTCCTTTGCCCGAGCGAAAACAGGGAACAGAATGGCGGCAAGGATCGCGATAATCGCGATGACGACAAGCAACTCGATGAGGGTGAACCCACCTCTCCTCATGGACGGCATGGTTAGAAGACGGCTTATCGCGTTACGTTAGTTCCCGTCGACGTTGCGACTTCGTACCCGTTCGTTTTCGCCAATGACGTTCGTGTTCTCCGCCGGGAGAATTAGGAGCCCCTCGGGTCCGTTGTCGACAAGCTCGAACCCGGCGGCTGCCTTCACTGCTCGGAGCATCTGCAAAGGCTCTAAAGCGATGGTTCCGTCGTCTCGGTTAGCGGTGAGCGTGATGGGCATATCCTCTACGCCGGGCATGATTTCGAGTCGCAAGCCCTTGCCTTTTATCGCGTTGAGCGCGCCAAACAGGGTGGTGCCGTTTGTGTGCAGGACTACGAGTCCGTCGTCGTCGGTGGTTTCATCGGGCCTGGGTGCTGTACCCGGGCCGTAGTTGGAGTTCGGCGTTGGAGTCGGGGTAATCACCCGGCCATCGCGTGGCGTCGGGGTTGGCGATTGCGGATTTACAACCAGCGTCTTCTCCGGATCCTTTGGAGCTGATTGAGCGTACTTCACGATCTGATAAGACGCCAGGGCCAAACCCACGAGCAACCCCGCAGCTAAGGGCCCGAGCCACAGAGGCCGGCGATTTGCGCGGGCAGGAGTAGAAGGCACGAACCGAGTCGCGATCGGGGGCACCGGTCGCGCTCCTCGCATCGAATCGACCATTGCCTGGCGACTCGAAAGCGCGGTAGCCAAGTTCGGGTACCGCCGTAAGAAGTCTGCCGTTAGTTCGGTATCTCCCGCTTCGGCAACTCGCCAAATCAGCTCGTCTATGTCGTGCGTAATCTTGTCCATCATGATTGCTCCATCGCTTCGTAAATCTCTTTGAACCGCGATCTGGCCCTAAACAGCCGAGTCTTCGCGGCGTTGGCGCCACATTCAAGCGCCTCTCCTATCTCGATCAGGTTCAGCTCTTCCCAATAAAACAGGGAGAGGATCGCCCGATCTTCGTGCTTCATCTCAGCCATCGCTTTGTGGACATGTTGGGCGGAGTCGTCGAGGTCGATTGTTTCGACAGCACTCTCGCCTACTTCTTCCAGCGATGTCCATTTCTTCTTCGATTTGAGCCGTCGGGAAACCTGGATGGCCGAGTTCACCGCGATTCGAAAGATCCACGTTCCGAGTTTGCTGCCGCCTCTAAAGCGCGGCAGATTCTCGTAGATCTTCGTAAACGCCTCTTGTACGGCGTCGTTCGCATCTTCTCGATCCAGCAGGATTCCGTGAGCCACCGTGTAGACACGAGGAAAGTACTTACGGTGAAGCGCTTCGAACGCAGCCTCGTCCCCCTCTAGGAAACGTTTAGCTAGCGCCTCGTCTTCGCCGACTGCGTGTCCCCACGCATCTGCACCCAGGCTCATATGCTCATTTGGACGCTTCACAACCATTCATACGTTACCGCCCCGGGCTGCCAAGTAAAATGGCGAAGTGTCCGCAGTCTCTCCCCATCAGAAGCTTCTCGTCGTAGATTTCGGCGGGCAGTACACCCAGCTGATCGCGCGTCGCGCTCGCGAGCATCGCGTTTACTCGGAGATCGCGGCTTGGGATGACCCGTGCTTGGCTGAGAAATGGGCCGGTTCTAAAGCCGTGATCCTTAGCGGCGGACCTAAGAGCGTGTTGGACCCAGGCGCCCCGACCATCGACGCCGGACTGCTCCGCTCGGGCAAACCCGTGCTAGGGATTTGCTATGGGCAGCAAGCAATGGCGCACTTGCTAGGTGGACGAGTCGAGAAGGTTGAGCACCGCGAGTACGGAAGGCAAATGCTCCAACCCGAGACGTCGTCTCTGATTCCCGAACCGGGTCGAGCTTGGATGAGCCACGGCGACTCGGTTCTAGAATTGCCCGAAGGTTTCGTTGTTGCGGGATCCACAGCAACGTGCGCGGTAGCCGCCATGGAAAACATCGAAAAGCGTTTGTTTGGTGTTCAGTTCCACCCGGAGGTGAGTCACACCGACAACGGATCCGCGATGCTGCACTCGTTTCTGTACGGTTTTGCGGAGTTTTCCGGCGATTGGACACCCGCCAATTTCGTGGAAGACGCCGTCGAGGCGATAAGGAAGCAAGTCGGAGATGGCCACGTGCTCTGCGCCGTTTCGGGAGGAGTGGACTCTACCGTTGCAGCAGCTTTGATCGCGCGAGCCATTGGCGAGAACCTGACATGCGTTTTCGTCGATCACGGCCTAATGCGCAAAAACGAGGCGAGACAGGTGATTGATACCTTTAGAGAATATGTGCCTTCGAAGTTTGTGCCCATCGAAGCATCAGATCAGTTTATTGGGGCGTTAGAGGGCGTGACCGAGCCGGAGCAAAAACGCAAGATTATCGGTGGGGAATTCGTTCGTGTGTTTGAGCAGCACGCCAACGAAATCGGCGATTGCGCATTCCTTGCACAGGGCACACTGTATCCGGATGTAATCGAAAGCGGCTCGAAGACCGCAGCGAAAATCAAGACGCATCACAACGTTGGCGGCCTGCCGGATTGGATGAAAATGGAATTGGTGGAGCCGCTTCGCTGGCTCTTCAAGGACGAGGTTCGCGCCATCGGCAGGGAACTGGGCCTGCCCTCCGCTGCAATCGACCGGCAGCCGTTTCCAGGTCCGGGGTTGGGCGTCCGGATCCTTGGAGAGGTCAACCGCGAGCGAGTCAAGACTGTCCAAGATGCCGACGCCATCTTCAGGGAGGAGCTCGAGCGTGACGGGCTGTACGCAGATATCTGGCAATCCTACGCGGCACTACTCGACGTCCGGAGCGTCGGCGTCATGGGCGACGAGCGCACGTATTTGCATCCGATAGTGCTTAGAGCGGTGGTTAGTGAGGATGCAATGACTGCCCATGCCGCGCCGATACCGTTTGAGACGTTAGAAAGAGTTGCGACGCGTATAGTGAACGAAGTTGACGGAGTGAACCGAGTTCTTTACGACTTCACCAGCAAGCCGCCCGCGACGATCGAATGGGAATGAGACCGATTGAAACATTAGTCAGCGAAGACGAGATCCGTCAGAAGGTCTCGGAACTCGCTGCACGAATCAAAGCCGATTATGACGGCAAACTGCCCTTGCTGGTAGGCGTTCTGAAGGGATGCGTGTATTTCCTGAGTGACCTTTCCAGAGCGATGGGCAGGTGTGAAATGGACTTTATGGCCGTTGAGAGCTACGACGGTGAGACCTCTACCGGCGCTGTCAAAATTCGGATGGACCTTGGAACGAATATCGAAGGTCGCGATGTTCTCATCGTGGAGGATATCGTCGACACGGGGATGACTTTGGGCTATCTGGTCGACTTATTCAAAGCAAGGCAACCAAAAAGTCTTCGGGTTGCATCGTTGCTTTTCAAGCCCGGAAGTTTTAAGGGTCCCTATAAACCCGATTACATCGGGTTCGAGATCCCGAATGACTTTGTTGTTGGCTACGGAATGGACCTCGGCGAGGAGTATCGCAATTTACGGTTCATAGGCAGACTAGCTAGTCGCTAAATAAGGAGTTTCGATACAATATGCAAACGATGGAGGGCGCAGCACAGCCGACACAGTACACAACGAAGGAAACACATGCCGGCGCGGAGCATATGATCGCCGTGTTGGAACGCATGCGGCCAAACCTGAAAATTGTGGAATTGCTCGTTACAGGGTGCGGAGAAGCGCATGAAGCGGAATTCTTGGGCGACCGCTTGAATTGTAATGTAAAGGGAATTGATATCGTACTTCCCGAATCTGCAAAGTCACGCAACCGTCCCGGACTTGAGCTTATTGAAGGCTCCGCGCTTGAGTTGCCTTACGCAAACAACAGCTTTGACGCCATCTTTTCACACCACGTTATTGAGCACGTGGGCGACCACGAGAAGCATCTTGAAGAGGCAGCTCGAGTGCTTAAGCCTGGCGGCGCATTTTACGTAGGCACACCGAATCGGCACAGGATTGTCGGCTATGTAGGATCATTTACTGCAACACGCGCGGAAAAGATCAAGTGGAATTTGCAGGATTATAAAGACCGATTGCGAGGGAAGTTCCGCAATGAACACGGGGCGCACGCAGGCTTTTCTCAACGCGAGTTGGACGGCTTGATGAAAAAGTATTTTGCCGAGTCTCACAACATTACGGCCGACTATTTTCGTTTTAAGTACAGCGCGAAAGTTCCTGGTATCTTCCTCGGGGCTGCACTCACAAAGCCGATTATCGATGTCGCCGTGCCCGCGGTTTATTGCATTGGCTTCAAGGCTTAAACAGCGGCGCGCGCCCGTCTTCGGCCAGCCACAGTTTGTCCACTTCACCGAACCTGTTATATCGATGAAAAGGATCGAATTTCGGGTCAGTCGGCACCTCGGCCTCTTCGCCTAAACGCCGCCACGCGGCATGGCCGTCCATGAACAGAAAGTTCGCACCCCGACCGTGCGTCCATGCTGAGCCAATGGGTGGTTCGGCAAGCGTCGAGAGGCTTTCATCCTCGAACTCACACGGAACCTCAACGCATTCGAGCCTGGGAAGAGCTACGTTCTTAGCCGACTTCCCGAAGCCTTCCCAGAATGAAATCGTAGTCTTCTTATCAGCGATTTCGGAGAGGACAATTGTTTGCAGATAACCGTTGTAGGCGTACGCGATTCCACCATCCACTACCGGGCATATTAGCGATTCGACTTCGACTTCCATCGCGTTTGCCCAGTAAACGGAATCGCGCTTGGTCATTGCGGGCACCTGTGCCTCCGTCTTGGGATAGTAGCCAAGTTCGTCCGCAGGCATTGCAATCGGCAAGCGGCCATCATTAGCTGAAGCGTAAACAGCAAGCGACCCCGACAGCGACCGTAATTGCGAAAGACAACGTGCTCGCCATGACGCTTCACGTACGTGCAAGAACACCGGAATCGCCAGCAGCCCCGCGACCAAAAGCACTAGAAGGATAACGAGCAGTTCGATCCAAGTAAAACCGCGTCGCATCGCTACGCCGTGACGGCTGCTGCCGCCGCTTCGATCGCTTCATCGGTCTTGCTTGAGTCGCGCCCACCCGCCTGCGCAAAAGCAGCTGACCCTCCGCCACCACCACCAGCAACAATTGCGGCAGCTTTCACGATATTGCCCGCGTGGGCGCCTTTGGCAAGTGCGTCTTTCCCAAGCTTGCAAAAGAAGGTGACTTTGCTATCGTTAACTGCTGCAATAAAACCGATAGCTTTGGGGTCTTGCTCCACCAATTTGTCGACCGCAAGTTTCGCATCCTCCGCTGCGGCATCTACGAGCTTGCCGTAAGCGAACATGAAGCCGCCGATTTCCCTTACTTGGTGATCGACTTCGGTTGTCGTTTTGGTAGCGTTCTTTCGCGCATCTTTCAGCTGTTGTTGCAGCCGCGAAATCGCTGCAGGGAGATCACCCTTAGGGGATTTCAATGAAACAGCGGCATGCGTAAGAACGCTTTCTTGCTCGCGAAGATAGTGATACGACCCAATCCCAGTAACAGCTTCGATTCGCCGGACACCGCTGGCACTGCTAGCCTCAGAAGTGATCTTGAATAGGCCTATCTCGGCAATGTTGCTCACGTGCGTGCCGCCGCAAAGTTCGACGCTGTAGCCCGGTATTTCGACGACCCGAACAAGGTCTCCGTACTTCTCGCCGAACAGCATCAT
>JBDSVQ010000168.1:0-7547 GCA_039927135.1 Fimbriimonadales bacterium
ACGCGCCGATGCCGCCGAGAATGCGGCTGATGACGAATGCCGCCATCTTCGTATTCGAAACGCCGCCGTGCAGGAGCCCCGCGAAAAAACCAATGACCGCCGCCGAATCGGTGCCGCGATTGAGGCAAAGCAGCGTGACCGCGACGAGCAGAAAATCGGGCCGCGCGCCGAAAATGGCAACCTTCGGCGCAATCGCAACCTGCGCGGCAGCGGCGATGATGAGAGCCAGTGTGATGAGAAGCGGAGTCTTCAACGCACCAGCACCATCACGTGACGGATCGTGCCGGCTTGCACCACCGGCCCAACCGTCGCCTCCTGGATGCCCAGCGTTTTGTTTTGCCAAACCTTGGTGGCGTGGCCGATGGCGATTCCTTCGGGATAAATCGTGCTGAGGCCCGAGGTCGTCACGAGGTCGCCCGCGTTTACAATCGCGGTCTCGGAGTAGATGGAGAGCAGCAGTTCATCCGAGGCTTGGCCGGTCGCGATTCCGGCCTCCTGCGCAGTTGCCGCAACCACGCGCGCGCCGACGCTGAAATCGGCGTGCGTGACCAGGTTGACGTAACACGTGCCCGGGCCAACTTCGACGACTTGGCCGACCAAGCCGCCCGCGCCGATTACGGGCGCGCCCGGCTTGACCATTCGGGTTTCGCCGACATCCAGCATGAGGCGGCGCACCTCGGGGAAATAGCCGATAACGTTCGCGGTGACTTTCTTGAAGGTCGGGAACGCGGGCAGTTTGGCAAGCTTGCGAGCACCTTCAAGGTCATTGCGAAGCGTGCCGATCGTCGCGCGGTCGGCCTTGTAAAGATTGAGCGCGGCTTCGAGGTTTGCGACTTGGCGGGTCAGCCGGTTTGCCGACGTAACGCCCTTGGTGAAATCTGCGACCCAGACGCCGACGGCGTCCATCGCGATTGACGGCGGCCGAACGATTCCCTGGACCGCCCAAGACACGTAGTCGACCCGGTCGCCGCCCGTCGGGGTGGAATCGACTCCGGCAAAAGTCGAGCCTCCCTTGGCGGCTCCTTGGAGGAGGCCGAGCATGATGCCGAGGACGCCCAGCGCGAAAGGCACGATGACCGGATTGCGCTTGTTTAGTCGCCGGATGCCTGCACCAGCACCTTCCTGAGCCGGGGGTTGGTTCGGATTTCTTCCATAACGCGGCCCGTGCCGATGACGACGCAGCTCAGGGGGTCGTTCGCGACGTAGACGGGGATGCCGGTTTCTTCTTGAATAAGCCGATCAAGGCCGCGCAGTAGCGCGCCCCCTCCGGCGAGGCAAATGCCTCCGTGGATGATGTCGGAGGATAATTCTGGTGGCGCGGTTTCGAGCGTTAGCTTGACGGCTTCCACGATGGCGGTCAGCTGCTCTTGGATCGCGAGGCGCAGGTCCTCGCTGCTGAGCATTGCTGCTCGCGGGAGGCCGGAGACGAGGTCACGCCCACGGACTTCTACGGTCAGCTCCTGTTCCATCGGGTATGCAGATCCGATGTCCATTTTCGCTTTCTCGGCGGTACGGTCGCCGATGAATAAGTTATAGGATCTGCGGACATAGTTGGCGATAGCCTCGTCAATTTCATCGCCTGCAACGCGAATCGATTTGGCGTTGACGATGCCGGCGAGCGAAATGATGGCGACTTCGGTGGTGCCGCCTCCGATGTCGACGATCATGCTGCCTGTGGCATCCGTGATCGGGAGGCCGGCTCCGATGGCTGCGGCCATGGGCTCTTCGATGATGTAGGCCTCGTTAGCTCCGGCGCGTCGGCTGGCCTCGATAACGGCTCGGCGCTCGACCTCGGTAATGCCGCTCGGGATGCCGACGACGACACGCTTCCATGCAAGTTTACGCGTCGTACCTCCCTTTATGAAGTGGCGGAGCATGGCCTCGGTCTGGTCGTAGTCGGCTATCACGCCGTCTTTTAATGGCCTGATAGCTTGGATCGAGTTGGGTGTTCTGCCGAGCATTCGCTTGGCGTCTTCTCCGACGGCGAGCACGGCTCCCGTTTCGACGTCGACTGCGACGACGCTGGGCTCTCTAATAACGATGCCTTTGCCCTGTACAAATACGAGTGTGTTTGCCGTACCGAGGTCAATTCCGAGGTCTTCAGTAACACCTCCAGCGACCCTGCGCCATATCTTTGCAATAAGGCTCAATGAATGCTCCTATGTCGGCATAAACGGATCGTTGCGGCTTTCGGCATTCCGGATTTGGTGCGATGCGGATGGATCATCGACCGGGCTTATTATGACTGTTAAGGGGTTAACAACGTTGCTTTAACACGGTTTAAACGGAATCATAACAATTGCGTTCGAACAATAGCGCGGAGGAGAATTCCACACCCAATGAAAAGACGCGCATTCACACTCATCGAACTTTTGGTCGTCATCGCTATTATCGCGATTCTTGCTGCAATTTTGTTCCCGGTCTTTGCTCAAGCCAAGGAAGCCGCCAAGAGATCGGCATGCCTTTCGAACATGAACCAGATCGGCAAAGCCATCCATATGTATCTCGGAGACAACGACGATACGTACATGCAGGCTTACTACTACAACAACGACAACAACAGCGCGGGCGGCTACACGCACTGGTCCGGCATGATCGCAGGCTACGCCTCGAGCATCGACGTGTTCAAGTGCCCCAGCGACCCGACGGGGGGCATGGCGCCCACCAACTTCATCAACAACAACGGTGGCCACGGTGCCCCGGGCGGCCAGGTAACCCAAAATGAGATTCAGGACAACCAAGCGCCGCGCCTTAGCTACATCGCCAACTCGTTGGTTATGCCGCGAAAGCGCCGAACCGTTGACCCGATGCATGTTGTTTCGGCTTCGGCCTTCGAAGAGCCAGCCGGACTCATCATTCTCGCCGAAATGACGAGTAGCCCGCCTTGTATCAACGATACGTCGAATGCCTCGGGGACTGCGTACAAGACGCACCGCCCGACGAATGCCATCAAGATGCTTGACGGCTCACCGTTTGTCGGAGAAGTCCTTGCGCAAGTCGGCCAACCCGCTTACTACGCCATTACCTCTCAGGAGGCATGGACCGTTCTCGAGACCTGCAAAACGCAAAGCGCGAACGGTCTATTCCACATCGCTTATACGCAGCCTGACAGGCATGCAAAGGGCGCCATGTACATCTATGGCGACACGCATGCCAAGTTCCAAAGGCTGGATGCAACTCTTAATCCCAACCGGTTCCAGTGGGGCAAACGAGCCTACACCGCCGGCGGTGGGGTGATTTACAGACCTGGCACGACCGAGCCCGTGGGTTAGCACGGGTAAGTACCTCGAACGGCGGCTCCTTGAAAGAGGGGCCGCTTCTATTTAAGATTTGTTACGGATGTTGATAATATCGCCGTCTTGGACGACGTATTCCTTGCCTTCTAGTTTCATCGCGTTTGCCGAGTATGCGGCTTTCATATCACCGTGTTTTACGAAATCTTCGTAGTGTGTGATCTCGGCTCGGATGAAGCCTTTTGCGATGTCGCTATGGATCGTGTCGGCTGCCCTGAGCGCCGTGCTTCCTTCACGGAGCGGCCACGATTGAGTGATGTTTTCGCCGGCAGTGAAGAACGTGATTAAGCCGAGGGAGTCGTAAACAGCTTTTACAAGGGCTTCGCCTGCAGGGCGTTCGATTCCGAGGTCGTCGAGAAACGCCTTTCGTTCTTCGGGATCGAGCAGGGCGATTTCTTTTTCGATTTCTGCGCAGATTCTAAAAACCGGATCTTTGTAATTGACTTCGAAGTCCGTTCTTTTTCCAATCTCGTTTTCGCCGCAGTTAATTGCGATGATGATTGGTTTCGCGGTTAGCATTTGAAAGCCGGTGATTGCTGCCTTTTCCTCTTCTGAAAGGTCTACTCTCCTAATCGGCTCACCGTCTTCGAGCGCGGGTTGTAGTTTTTCGAGCGCATTTTTTTCGAAGAATTCCGGCTGACCTGGTTTCTTTGCATCGAGAGAGCGCGCTAATTTGGAGAGCCTGTTCTCGATGATTCCCAGGTCTGCCAAAACGAGCTCCGCTTCGAGCGACCCTTGGTCCCTCTCTATGTTCGGCTCTGCGTGAAACGGCGCCATAGGGGAATCGAATTCCCGGACGACGTGCAGAAGCACGTCCATGCGGCGTGCGGCTTCTGCGAAACCCGCTTGTGAGCCGCTAGCCCGAAGGGTTGCCGCGTTGTCGAGAATCTCAACTGCCACCGGCACGCGCTTCTTGGGCTGGACGGCCGCGCAGATTGCGTCGAAGCGAGGATCCGACACCGGTACGGCAACGAGGTCGCCCTTGCGTTTGCCGCCGCTAACTGCATCTAGCAAAGTTGTCTTGCCACTGCCTGCGTATCCTATCAAGCCGACTTTCACTCAGCGGGGTCCTCAAATGTGATGGTCATATCGCTTTTTGGCAGTTGCCGGGGCAGCACAAAGAAAATATAAATCGTTGCCAATGTCGCGAGGAAAAAAATCCAAGCCCACAGGCGCGCACGGTTGGGAGACTTTGTCGGAGGCTGCACGGGCTTTCATTATGGGCTAACCTTTCGGCGATGTCCAAGCAAGTCATCGCAATCGACGGTCCTGCGGGCGCAGGAAAGAGCACGGTCGCCAAGGCGATCGCCGCAAAACTGGGCTTTACTTACTTGGATACGGGAGCCATGTATCGAGCCGTGGGGCTTTTGGCAACACGGGCCGGAGTTTCGGACGCAGAGGGCGCGGGGGTAATTGCGGGGCAGATGGACCTTCGGTTCGAGCCAACGGCGAGCGGTCAGCGCCTGATTGTAAACGGGGAGGACGTTACTGACCTGATTCGAACTCCCGCAATCGGCGAAGCCGCCAGCAATCTCAGCGCCTTTTCAGGAGTGCGAAGGCCCTTGGTGCGAAGGCAGAAGGAACTGATAGAAGCCGAGAGCATCGTCCTGGAAGGCCGCGATACGACGACCGTTGTGTGCCCGGAGGCAAAGCTAAAGGTGTTTCTCACTGCCAGCGTAACGGAGCGCGCTCGCCGACACTTTCTTGAGTACTCGGGCACGCCGAATGCTCCGAGCTTGGAAGAAATCGAGAAATCGATCACCGAGCGCGACCACCGGGACTCCACAAGAGAAGACAGCCCCCTCCAGATCGCGGAGGACGCTGTCGTCGTGGATTCGGATTTGCTTACTCCGGATGAGGTCGTGGAAGTGATCCTCGCCGAATGGAGTAAACGTTAGCTTGCGGCTTTCATCTTCGAGCGCACGTATTCAGCGCTCTTGGTGAGCCAAGATTGGAACTTGTTTTCATCGTCCAGCACGTTTAGCGGCATAACGATGTATTCGGGCATTTCCGAGTGGCCCTCTTCTGCGGGCTTGAAAACTTTCGCGCCGTCGAGTTCCAACGCCTGTTCGCGGTCTTCCGGAGAGAGCTTGAAGCTGACTAGGTCATCTTCCAAAATGGCGAACATTTTCTCGCCGGTATAGATGCCCATTCCGCCGAAAATCTTCCGCGCTCGCGCGTCGTAGATTTCGGACGCCTTCATGACTTGCTCGTAACGACTTGGTCTGTATGCCATCCCTACAATGTTCACCTTTGGGCTCCCTGAGTAACCGTGGATCGCGAAAGTTTGCGGCTGCGTTCCGAACCGGTTATTCTGTTGTAACTAGCCCTTTTGAGGGTTCGATTGTACCTGAAGGGCCCCTTAGTCCGCTTGGCATGCAGCCGTCTCGGAGGGTTCCGCCAAGGCGGAACCGCTCTCGCGACCAGCTTCTAAGCAACAGCCGGCTCTGCATCTGCGGTAGCCGGGATATCTTGCACTCGGCGATCCGCCGCAAGCACGGTGGAGTTTCGGAAAGCCGGCGAAAGAAGGCCGGCGAGGCACGAAACGAGGAGTCCGATTCCCATCGCCGCGTACGTCCAGTCGAGGCCGATCAACTTTATGAACACTCCTCCGAGCGCCATCGCGATGGGCGCGGAGGCCGCCGTGAGGGTGCCTACGGCAGCGTTCATCCGCCCTCTGAACTGATCGGGCGTTTGTTGCTGCAGCAGCGTCTCCACCGGAATCACGCCGAAAGGCATCAGGATGCCGCAAACAAAGTTGAGACCCCAGAACACCCAGACGCTGGCGGTGAAGCCGAGCGGCACGATTGCCAGGGACGCGAGCGCCATGAATATGGGGAACACGATCCCGGCGCGAGTCAGCGGTCGGCGATAGTACATGGCCGAACCGATCACAAAGCCGGCAAAGAACCCGATCTCCAGAAGCGCAAGCAACTGGGCGTCCTTCAAGACGACACCGAACACCGAGACGCCGCGAACGAAGGTCGTTTGCGCGCTTGCGATGTACGCCGTCATAAACGGACCGACGAAGAACTGGAATCCAGTGAAAACCAGCGTCGCGGTTCGTATGATCGGGTGCCCGAACACAAACTTCAGTCCGGCTTTGGCTTCCGCCCACGGATGCTTTGGCTCCGAGGACCGCTCCGGCGGAATGGCCGGCAGCTTAGCCATGTACCACGCCGAAAGGAAGAACGTTAGGGCGTTGACCGTGAACGTAAGCTCATAGGCAAGCGTCGCGCTGAGCTTGAAAATCGCCCCTAACGCAAACGCGCCGAGGCCGTAGCCCACGAGCGGCATCATAGTCTGGAAAGTCATGTTCAGCGAGTTCGCCTCGAGCAGCCGATCTTCGGGAACGAGCCGAGGAATAGCAGCGCCGCGTGCCGGCATCTGGAACACGTAACCGCACTTGAGCACAACCGCGAAAACACACAACGCCCACAACGGAGGGTGCGGAAAGACGGCAACGAGCGCCACGAGTCCTAGCAGCGCCGTTCCACAAAAGATATCGCTTACAAACAGGATCTTGCGTCTGTCGAAGCGGTCGGCGACGGTGCCCGCATAAAGCGACAACACGACTGCCGTGCCCACCGAGCACGCGCCAACGAGCCCAGCCCCAGCAGGACCGCCGATTTTGCCCGCCCACCAGAGGAAGACGAGGAAATATAAAACGTCGCCGAACTGCGAGATCAGTTGGCCGACGAACAGGTTTTTGAACCCCCGGTATTGCAGCACCGAGGAGGTACGCGTAGACATAGACAGCCTCCTTGCCGCTAAGTCAAGTTGCCGCGCGAATTGCAGCGGCAATCAAAGGATCGGAGTTAGGTTGGGCGCACAAACGCGGAGCGTCTGCGAAAAATTACGGAACTGGGGTGACACGAGTTTCGGCGGTCCCGATGAGCGGGATTCCTTGGCGACGAAACTTAGCTAAAACGAATGGTCATTGGTGCGAACACCCCCGTAGGTCGCGATACTATACCTGATCTATTCACTTCGTCGAAGCGCGTCAACATCAAGTAGATCTTGTGGTCTGCCGGACGCGAGCTTTGCAGTAATTAAATCTTGCTTGGAGATAACCGCTGCTTTGTACCCCCCATTTCCACCGTTGACCGGTTTGGGAAGGCATCGTCGTGGTCTGCCCCCAATATCTGAAGACGAAATAAAATGAGTCCTCAAACTGGAGGAATCATGAAGAAATCGAAATTCACAGAAGAGCAGATCGTGCGGATCCTCGAAGAAGCCGCGCTGGGAGAGAAG
>JBDSVQ010000169.1:0-5680 GCA_039927135.1 Fimbriimonadales bacterium
CTTCTCTCCCAGCGCGGCTTCTTCGAGGATCCGCACGATCTGCTCTTCTGTGAATTTCGATTTCTTCATGATTCCTCCAGTTTGAGGACTCATTTTATTTCGTCTTCAGATATTGGGGGCAGACCAAAAACTAAACAAGCTGAACAAACCGCATACCTTCATTACTTATCCCGGTACGCACCACGCATTTTTTAACGATGACCGACCGCAGGTTTACGATGCGGCCGCATCGGCGGACGCTTGGTCGAAAACCATTGCTTTCCTTAAGGGGAACGTTACTTAGCGACCGGTTAGGTAACTGTTGCCATGTGTGGATCCCTGCGGTGCCACATAGTCTTTGGGTGAAACAACAAGCGCGAATTTAAGCGGAAAGCGACCTGGTGGCTCGCCAGGCGTATGAGTGCTCCGTCCCCACGCATGTGTATCCGCAATGCCGCGAAAGTTTGTTAACTCTGCGTTCTTGAAATCAATCACCGCCGTTAGCTTGCCCTCGATCCCGCGTTTGCTGTCTTCGGTATGCATTGCAAACTCGCCGCGTAACGTAACCGTGTTACCCTCTTGCGTTGCCGTAAAATCGCATTTACGCACTTGTCCAACGGTCCACATGTCCGGCTCACCTCGTACCGCGTCGTTGAAAACGAATCGACACAGCCGTAAGCCGAGAGAATCCGGAACAATTCCCTTTAATAGTTGCGATTTTTCATCTTTCAGCAGCCAGAAATGATCTCGCTGTACGTTTTGATTCGCGAAGTTAGCGTCCTTCGGAACAGGCATAATTCTCTGATGAACCCGCAAGACGGTGGCACCTTCGGGCGGATCGGGAATTCCGTCGTCGCTCGGATCAATGTGCACGATTTCTTGCGGCGAGTTATTGTAATCCAACAGCTTTGACCGCATAAAGTCAAGGACTATCTGGACATTGCGATTATTATTGAAGCCATACGCATCGCCAACGGCATTGATCACATAGAAGCCCTGCACGGTTTCATTCTTGTCCGCCCGGGCGTTTATCTTTCGCACGGTATCCATAAACCAATTCGATTCGGGTGAGCGACGCCATTGCAAGTTGTGCGTGTTGCCTGCGTACGGAATAAACGACTGCAACTGCTCGATGATGCGGTTATCTGAGAAAAGGAACCGACGGTCCCACAAACCGTTGTTTCACGTGCAGCCCATAGGGTGCCCGTTCATGATCCACATGAATATCGGCTTCCCTTGTCTCTGAGAAGCGATCCGGGCCTCAGCAAGGTTTGTGCGCCAGGGAATCGAGAGCCACTTCTCCTCGCTAGGCTTCGCAACGATCTCCGCGATTCGTGCATCCAAATCCTGCCCAAGGGCGGTCAGCATCACTAAAGCAAGCATTGTCCTTAGTGTGACGCCACTACGCGCTCGTAAGTTGCCTCGTGTTAAACTAAAGCAGCAATGCCAACCAACGAATGGACTGAAGCCGGGATTGCCCTTGGAAGTTTCTTTGCTGTAGCGCTGATCTTGCGGTGGACGCTCCATCTCATCGCCAACAGGCTCCCTTGGCGAAAGAGCCCTTGGTTCAGAGCCGCTTTCAAGCCGATCCGCAGTTTCCTCGTCTGGACGCTGATCATGACCGGCATCCACACTGCGTCTCAGAGTCTCGACTACGTAGTCAGCAGGCCAGCGTTGTCGACATGGCTTGGCCGTGGCCTCGGGATTGCCTGGATCATCCTTGCTGCCCTCGCAGTCGTTGGGGCCATCAACGCCTATTTCCTCGTTCGTGAGCGAGCAATGGCTATCAATCCCGAGTTCAGAGACCGGAGCGCTTTGATGCGAAAGCTGACGATCGGCGTGGTCATGGTCATCACGTTGATGCTCGCCATGCGAACAGGCGGCCTTGATATCGCCCCTCTTCTCGCAGGCGGAGCCATCGGCGGCGTAATCATCGGCCTCGCTCTTCAAGACAGCCTGTCGAACGTGTTCGCCGGATTGCTGCTAACAATGGACAGCAACATCCGCGTCAGCGATATGATCGAGTTCCCCAACGGCAGAACGGCGACGGTCGATAACATTGGCTGGCGCTCTTCGACCCTTCGCCTCCTCGATTCGACGGTTTTGGTCATCCCCAACAACGAGCTTTCGAAAGATCGGTTCGTCAATCTCAGCCGGCCAACGCTCGTTACAACGGTCAACATAGAATGCGGCATTTCGTATTCCGAAGACCTACAGAGAGTTGAGGATGTCGCCGTCGACGTAGCAACCAAAGTCCAAGCCGAACTCGAAGCCGGAGACGGCTTGGAGACCCCCGAAGTCCGGTGGAAGCAGTTCGCCGATAGCTCAGTCAACTTTCGCCTTTACATGCAGATCCCCCAGCCGAAACTTCAATTCATCGCAGAATCGCTTCTGCTCAAGCGCTTACATGAGCGCTTCAAGGCCGAAAGCATCGAGATCCCATTCCCGATACGCACCGTGGTCATGCCCTCAGCGGAAGAGCCCGGAACGTGAGCGGAATCCCTGCTGGGAACGTACCCCCGCTGATCCCTGTGTGATGGTATAATCCGCCTTCGCGCCTCCAGACGTGGGGCACGTATGTGTGACGTATGGCAAAAGTCTGTTTAATAGTCAAGCAAAAGGAGAAACCGAAGTTCAAATCTCAGGGATACAACCGTTGCAGCCTCTGTGGCCGGCCCCGGGGTTACCACCGATACTTCGGCGTCTGTCGAATCTGTCTGCGCGAGCAAGCGCTCGCCGGTAACCTGCCGGGCGTTACGAAGAGTAGCTGGTAACCCACTATGCATAGCGACCCAATTGCAGACCTCTTAACCCGAATTCGAAACGGTAGCTCAGCACACCTGGCTACAGTGGACATCCCGCACAGCACGATCAAAGAAGCCATCGTCAAGATATTGAAGGCTGAAGGGATGATCAACGATTTCGAGATCTCGAAGGAAGCCAAGTTTCCGAACCTTCGAATCCACCTTCGGTACGATGCCAAGCGCCAGCCGGTGATGCGACAGATTAAGCGCATCAGCAAGCCGGGGCTGCGCATTTATAAGGCGGCGACCGAACTCACCCCTGTCCGCAGCGGACTCGCGACCCAGATCGTGAGCACCAACCGCGGCATGATGACCGACCGAGAGGCCCGCAAGCAGCGCCTCGGCGGCGAAGTGATCTGTGAGGTCTGGTAGGAGATGTCTCGAATTGGACTCAAAACGATTTCTGTCCCGAGCGGTGTGACCGTTGAGGTTGCCGATAACAACCTCGTCAAGGTTAAAGGCCCTAAGGGCGAGCTTCAGCAGCCTGTTTATGCGGCGTTGGAGATCAAGCAGGAGGACGGCGCGATCAACATCAGCCGAACTTCCGAAAAGCGAGAGCACCGCAGCCAGCACGGCTTAGCGCGTACGCTGATCGACAACATGGTCGTTGGCGTGAGCAACGGATTCGAGAAGCAACTCGAGGTTCACGGCGTTGGATACCGCGCGACGGTCGAAGGGAAGGACTTGGTTCTGACCGTAGGCTATTCCCACGCGGTTCGCATCAGCCCTCCGGAGGGCGTCATCTTTGCAGTGGGCCAAGAAGATCGTTCCCGAATCACCAAGATCACGGTGTCAGGCATCGATAAGCAGAAGGTTGGTCAACTGGCGGCGGATATCCGCAAAGTTCGCAAGCCAGACCCTTACAAGGGCAAGGGCATCAGATACAAAGGCGAAGAAGTCAAGCTCCGCCAAGGAAAGCGCGCTAGCGCCTAAGATTTAAAAATGGCAGTTCGAAGCATAGCAGCAAGCCGCAAGATGCGGCACAAGCGGATCCGCGCGAGGGTCACTGGCACGGCAATCAGGCCGCGACTGGCGGTTTTTCGCAGCCTCAACCACATTAGCGTGCAAGTGATTGACGACGCTAAGGGCGTTACACTCGCGTCGGCGAGCAGCCAAGAGAAAGCGTTCGGCGGCAAGGGTGGCGGCAACCTTTCGGGTGCCGAAGGAGTGGGCAAGTTGATCGCTCAGCGATCGAAGGATGCCGGTATAGAAAAGGTTGTTTTCGATCGAGGCGGTTTCCGCTATGCAGGTCGCGTTGCCGCGCTCGCTGATGCGGTGCGCAAAGGCGGATTGGAGTTCTAAATGGCAAAAGGTTTTACCGGCGGTAAGCGAGAGAGCATGGACGGCATGGATGTGCGCGTCGTGCAAACGAATCGTGTTTCTAAGACGCACAAGGGTGGCAAGACGCCCTCGTGGTCCTGCCTTGTTGTGGCCGGAAACGGTCAGGGCAAAGTAGGTGCCGCGATCGGCAAGGCACGTGGCGTGCCGGATGCGATCCGCAAAGGCGAGGAGTCTGCGCGCAAAAAGATGATCGAAGTCCCGATCATCAAGCGCACCATCCCGCACATGGTTATCGGACAGACCGGCAGCACACGCGTTTTGCTTCGGCCCGCTTCTCCCGGTACGGGCGTTGTGGCCGGCGGTGCCGTTCGAGCCTTGCTCGAAGCGGCGGGCATTCACGACGTGTTGGCAAAGACGCTTGGCAGCCGTAACGCTGTGAACTGCGCTTGGGCGACGCTTGATGCCTTGCAATCCTTGATGACGCCCGAGCAGCGCGCTGCGCAGCGCGGCCTCGACGTCACGGAACTTACACCTTGGCTGAAGAAGGCTCGCGAAGAGGAAGACAATGAAGCTTCAAGTTAAGCTCGTAAGAAGCATGATCGGAAACGTACCGCGCAATCGCAAGACCTGCGTTGCGCTTGGGCTCCGCAGGATCGGGCAAACCGTAATCCACGAAGACTCCCCGTCGATTCGGGGCATGTTGCTAAACATTCGACACCTTGTCGAAGTGAAGCCCGCCGAAGAGAAGTAAATGAAACTGCACGAATTAAAGCCCGCAGAGGGAAGTAAAAAGCGCAAGGTGCGCGTTGGCCGAGGAATCGGCAGCGGCCTCGGCAAAACGGCTGGTCGTGGCACCAAAGGCCAGAAGGCTCGCCGCAGTATTCACCCGCGTTTTGAGGGTGGCCAGACGCCGATTCATCGACGGCTTCCGGTAAAGAAGGGCTTCCGCAACCCGAACCACGTCGAGTTCGCCGTGCTCAATGTCGGCATGCTTGAGAGCGCTTTCGAAAGTGGCGCCGAAGTAAACCCGGAGACAATTCGCGGTAAGGGCCTCGTCGGAAACGTCAAGGACGGCATCAAGATTTTGGGGCACGGAGAGCTTAAGAAGAAGCTCAAGGTAACGGCTCACGCTTTCAGTAAGTCGGCTCAAGAAAAGATCGAGAAAGCAGGAGGCGAGGTCACCTCTCTGTGAAGCTTGCCGATACGCTACGGGCAGCTTGGAACGAACCGGAACTCCGACAAAGGATCCTGTTCATCTTCGCCATTTTTGGCGTATACGTTATCGCGCTGAACATCACGCTGCCGATCGCAGGCGTCAAGCCGGAAGCGATCGCCGCATTTCTCGAGACCCAGGGTGGCTACCTCAGCCTCCTCAACCTCTTTGGTGGCGGCGCGATCAAGCGTATCAGCATCATCGCGCTCGGCTTGAACCCGTACATCACTGCAAGCATCATCATGCAGTTGATGTCCGTGGCGATCCCTGCTCTCAAGGTCGAGAAGCAGGAAGGTGGCCAGTTCGCCCGGCAGAAAGAAGCCCAGCGCACACGGCTCCTAGCCCTAGTCCTTTGCGTCTTCCAATCTTGGGGACTAATTCAGCTTTTCAAGCAAGGATTTCC
>JBDSVQ010000170.1:0-16438 GCA_039927135.1 Fimbriimonadales bacterium
TTGGGGTTGCGTCGAATTCGGCGACGAATCCGATTGTTCCCCCTGGCTGAATCGTACCAGCGCAATTGGGCAAGATTACGTCGGCCGCTCCGAGTGTGACCGTGCCCAGAGGCTCGTAGCTGTTGTAGAGTTGCGCCTTGGCAAGGCACTGACCTCCCCCGGAGCTGAGGACCAATTCCGACCTAAAGTTAGCTAATGAAACTAGGTTCGGTGACCCCGCAACGAGACCGATATTCAAGGGCGACTGCGTCGCGTTTACGTGCCACCCATAGGACCTAATGCGCGTGGGAGTTAGAAATACTGAATAGGCCGTCTTCCAAAGATTGGTATAGCCATCAGCGCCAGGAGTGGGCACCTGCTCGGGATTATTGCTTAGGAATAGCGCTGGCCCACTCACATTAAGCGTCGACGGATAGTTAGGATTTATCGTCACGACAAGCCCGAAGGGATTATAAGGTGGCTGAGGGCATGCCATGCTCAATAGTATACGCGCGCATGAAGTCGCGGGAGCCATCCAATTAGGTCGAAAGTCCCAGTAACTTGCCGAGGTCGTTCTTCGCCTTCAGAATGTCTTTCCACGGGTCGCCCGTGTCTTTGAGAATCTCGGGAACTGTCTTGATGTCGAAGTCCCCCGGCCAGATATCCTGCAGCTTCTCCCACGAAACCGGCATGGAAACCGGCGCACCTTCGACTGCCCGCGGAGAATAAATGGAAGCCAGCGTTTTACCGCGCGCGTTTTGGCCAAAGTCCATAAATATCTTGCCGGTCCGTTTATCGACCGTCCACTCCAGCGTCACTTCCTTCGGATGCGCCGCCATCACCGCCGCGCTGATCGTCTGCCCCGCAGATCGGGTTTGCGTGTACGTAAAGTCGCGTAGAATCGGCACATAAATGTGCAGCCCAGTTTTACCGGACGTTTTGATAAAGGATTTCAAACCGAGCGAATCCAGAAGCTCCTTCACTTTAAAGGCAATCTCCCGGCCTTTATCGAATGCCTTCTTATTGTATTCCGGCTCAGCGCCCTTGCTCTCTTTACCGGAATAGATGTAGGGATCGATATCGAAGAGCATGTAATCGGGATAATTCAGAATGCTTTCCTGAATCTGCTCCTCCGACCCGGTGTAGATCGTCGGTTTTCCGATGGCATCGGGATTCGGCTCGGTGCGCGAGGTCCACGGATGCAATTCCAAATCTGCCAATTGCCCGAGCCAAAGCAACGTTTCCATGTTATCGCAAACTAAATATTCCTGGTCTTCGTTGTTGCTAAAGAGATCGACTTTAGTCACAAACGACGGCAGCCCGTGCTCCCAATGCTTTTGATAAAACATGCCCTTGTCAATGCCGTTCGGATACCGCGAAAGCGTCAGCGGCCGGCTCTCCAAATGCGGGACAAGAAACGGCGACACGAGCGCGAAATACCGCAAGAGGTCTCTTTTTGTATAGCCCGACCGCGGCCAAAGCACCTTGTCGGGATTGGTCACCTTGAATTCACCGCGATCAAGTTTGATCACCGTGTCGTGTTTAGCCTTTTCAATTTGCTCCAACGCAGATTCCACGTTGTTTGAAGTTGCTGTGGTCATGTCGATGAACTCGGTTACTTCTACGTCGGCGGGCCCTTTGTCTATTCGGATACCCTTGAACACCGGCGCGCGCAGGTGCCCTTCCGGCGTAAATTCATGGTAGTTAACCTCCGCAACCATTTGCGGCTTGACCCACTTCGCCTTGGCTTTTAGCGGCGGAACCTCAATAAAGGGATTGTCCTCGGTTTCTATTTCTTTTAGTTTGGGCAGTAGCTCGGATAACTGCCTGTCATCGAAACCAGAGCCAACCCCGCCGACAAATCTCAGCCCCCTTTCTTCAGGTACTCCCAAAAGCAAGGCGCCGAATGTCGACGACCTGCCGCCCATTCCCGTGGTGTAGCCGCCGACCACAAATTCCTCGCTGTGGCTGTCCTTAATTTTCACCCAGTTCTTGCTGCGGTTCCCGATTTCGTAACGGCTGTTTCGTTTTTTTGCAATGATGCCTTCAAAGCCGCTCGCTACACAGGCGCGGTATGCGGCTTTTCCGTGGGTCTCAAAATGATCGACTACGCACACCCTATTGTCCGGCAAAATCGATTGCTTCAGCAATCTCTTGCGCTCTGTAACCGGCGCCGCCGCGTACGATTTCTTTTCCTTATAAATGAGATCGAATAAAAACAGCACCGCAGGCACCTGTGCTTCGGCAACCGCGATGTCCTTTTCGTTTGTAAGATGCATGCGCTGTTGCAAGACGTGGAACGACGGGTAGCCCTTCTCATTGAACGCGACAATTTCGCCATCGAGAATTGCGCTCGACAGTGGCTGTTTCGACAAGGACTCGACGATAGAAGGATATTGTTTTGTCAGGTCGTTGCCGTTGCGAGAAAACAATTGCGCCTTGCCTTCTTCTAAAAAGGCAAGAATTCGAATGCCGTCGAGTTTCGGTTCATAAATCCAGTCGTCGCTGTCAAACGGCTCGGTCGCCGAGACCGCGGCCATGGGCCGCATTTTTCGATCCATCTTCGCCGGTGCGCCGTAATCGACGTAATTGGGAGGAAGGATGCCCGATTGCAAGTCATCGATCGCTAGGCCGGATAAGACGCTGCGATCCTCTGTCAAGATGTCCTTAGTTTCGCTGGAGAATGTGTCTTTATGCTTGAAGAATAGCCACTCTTTGTCCTTTCCTTTCATGCGCACAAGCGCATAAGACCCTTTCAACTTAGAGCCCATCAAGAAAATGCCGAGTTTGCCTTTCTCAAATCCCCGACGCATTTCAGCTACTGCTTCCTCACGGTCAAAAAAGCGCGGGTCGGCTTCTTCATCCGGCGCGTAAGTCCCCGTATCCCAAACGATTACTTCACCCGCGCCATAGCCTTCCGGAATAATTCCTTCGAAAGCTCCGTAATCAATGGGATGATCCTCAACCATCATGGCAAGGCGTTTGTCTGCCGGATTGAGCGACGGCCCTTTCGGCACCGCCCACGATTTCAATGCGCCGTCTAATTCCAAACGCAAATCATAATGCAATTGCGACGCGCGATGCTTTTGAATCACAAAACGCAACTGCCCCTGCCCTGATTTCCGCTCCATCGGCGGCTCCGGGGTTTTGGCAAAGTCGCGTTTTAAATCGTATTCTTCAGCCATTGAGTCGAAATACGATATCCGATATCAATCTTAGCTTGCCTTCCGTGCAGCCTCGACGCTTTGCTTGAGAGCTTCCATGAGGTCGATGACTTTGGTCTCGGTTGGCGCAACCGCGGCTTCGACCGTTTCCTGCCCCTGCAACTTCGCTTCGATCATTGACATCATCGCGATGCGATAGTCATCTTCGAATTCCTCAGGCTTGAATTCGCCTTTCAGCATATCAACCAACGTATTCGCCATCGTCAATTCCTGGTCGCTGAGTTTAACATCAGGCAAATCCCTCGAAATATCGACTTTGACTTCATCGGCATAAAACAGAGTCTCCAAAATCAACACGCCGTTAACGGGTCTTAGGGCACACAAATGCTCCCTCTGTCGAAGCGCGATTTCGCCTATGCCGACCATGTTCTTTGCCTCCAACGACTTCATAAAGAGTGTGTACGGCTTAATCCCCGCGTCGTCCGGCTCCAGGAAATAACTCTTGTCAAAAAACACCGGATCGATGTCCTTCAATTCAACGAACCGCTGAATGTCAATCGTGTGCTTCGAGGCCACAGGAAGTCTCTCAAAATCCTCTTCTTCCAAAATCACGTAACGGCCCTTCGCGTATTCGTAGCCCTTTACGATTTCATCGCCGGTTACTTCGCGTTCATGCACCGGGCAGAACTTTTGATATTTAACTCGGCTGTTGCATTCCTTGTGCAATTGATTAAACGACACGTCGTTGCTCGTCGTGGCGCTAAACAGTTTCACCGGAATGGCAACCATCCCGAAACTTACGACTCCGCTCCAAATTGGTCTTGGCATTATTTACCTCGCTAAGATTCTACGTCATTCATGGGCAAAACAAGCCCTTTTCGCGCGGCGGTTTCCGCCGCCAAATCATATCCGGCATCCGCATGCCGAAGCACGCCCATCGCCGGGTCAGTGTGCAAAACCCGCTGCAATCGTAAGCCGGCCTCGGGAGTTCCATCCGCTACGATCACCATTCCGGCGTGCTGGCTGTAGCCCATCCCGACGCCGCCTCCGTGATGCAACGACACCCACGACGCCCCGTTCACGGCATTGATCAGCGCGTTCAAAAACACCCAATCGCTGATCGCGTCGCTGCCGTCTTTCATGCTCTCGGTCTCGCGGTTGGGCGACGCCACCGAGCCGGTATCCAGGTGGTCGCGGCCGATCACGATCGGCGCACTCACCCTGCCGCTCGCGACCAAGTCGTTGATAGTCCCGCCAAGCTTCGCCCTTTCTCCCAATCCCAGCCAACAAATCCGAGCAGGCAACCCCTGAAAAGCCACCTTCTCACTCGCCATGCGAATCCATCGCACCAACGCCTCATCGTGCGAAAAGGCCTCGACAATTGCCTCGTCGATTGCTGCAATATCTGCAGGATTGCCGCTCAAAGCCGCCCATCGGAAGGGCCCCTTGCCCTCGCAAAACAGCGGGCGAATGTACGCCGGCACAAACCCTGGGAAGTCGAAAGCCTTCGCAACGCCGTTGTCAAAAGCCACCTGCCGAATGTTGTTGCCGTAGTCGAAAGTCTCCGCGCCGCGCTTCTGCATCTCCAGCATCGCGGCAACGTGCATGCAAATCGACTCCTCGGCGAGTTCGATGTACTTCTCCGGGTCGTCCACACGGAGGACACCAGCATCCTCCACCGAGTATCCCGCCGGGACGTAGCCCGTCAGCGTGTCGTGCGCGCTAGTCTGGTCGGTCAGGCAGTCGGGAATGAACCCGCGCTCGATCATCTGAGGAAGGACCTCCGCAGCGTTCGCACACAAACCGACGCTCAAGGGTTTCTTTGCCGCTGCAGCCTCGCGGCACATGGTGATGGCTTCGTCGAGGCCGTCAGCCTCCGCATCGAGATACCGCGTCTCGAGCCTCCGCTGAATCCGCGTTTGATCCACTTCGATACAAAGCGCCACGCCAGAATTCATCGTAACCGCCAGCGGCTGCGCGCCTCCCATGCCGCCCAGGCCGGCGGTCACGGTAATCGTGCCGGCAAGCGAGCCGCCGAACTTCTGCCGCGCGATCTCGGCAAACGTCTCGTAAGTGCCCTGCAGGATGCCCTGCGTGCCGATGTAAATCCACGACCCAGCGGTCATCTGGCCGTACATGATCAGGCCCTTCTTGTCCAGCTCGCGGAACACGTCCCATGTCGCCCATTTCGGCACGAGGTTGCTGTTCGCGATCAACACCCGCGGAGCGTTCGTGTGGCTCGGAAGCACGCCAACGGGCTTGCCACTCTGCACTAGCAGCGTCTGGTCGTTTTCAAGCGCGAGCAGCGACCTTACAATTCCCCGGAACGCGGGCCAGTTCCGTGCAGCCTTGCCGATTCCGCCATAAACCACCAGATCCTGCGGCCGCTCTGCGACTTCGGGGTCCAGGTTGTTCATCAACATCCGCAACGCCGCCTCCTGAACCCAGCCCTTAGCATTCAGCTGCGTGCCCCTCGGCGCCCTTATCGGCTCGCTGCCATCGGCCTTGAGGGCCACCTGTACGATGTCGGCGGTGATTGCCATCTAAGCGAATTATGAATCCAAAACGGCGGTATCATAAAAGTATGAAATCTAATACCAAGTCTTCGGTAACACTGCCCGAGGAGGCGGTGGCGCTCATCGAGAAGCTTCAGCGTAGGCTCGAAATACCGTCGAAGGTTGAGGTAGTCCGTCGCGCGTTAAGGCTGCTGGACGAGTCGAGTGAGCGCATCGCACTTCGTGAACGGTACCGTGAGGCGGCTTACCGGGTCCGTGAATCGGCCGAAGAAGCGATCCACGACTACGACCACCTCGCAAGCGAGGGGCTAGATGAAGATTGAGCGCGGCCGTGTGTACCTTGCAGATCTGGACCCGAACCGCGGCACTGAGCCGGGCAAGACACGGCCCGTTCTAGTTATCCAAAGTGACCTACTAAACGAAACCGGTCACCCGTCGACATGGGTCCTGCCTTGCACAACGCGAGTAGTCGGCGAGAACCTGCTTCGCGTCACGCTTCCGGCGGCCATGGCGGGAAACGAGGCGGACTGCGAAGTAATGATTGATCAGAGCCGAGCAATCGACAACCGAAGGTTCGTAAAGAGACTTAAGCCATTGCCTGCCGAGATCATGAAAGAGGTTGTCGAGAAGGTTAGGCTTCTGAGCGAACTATAACAAGTATCCTAAACAGCGGGACAGAGATATGTCGACACTAAAGTTTCCAATCCGCAGCGATAAGCTTCAGTACGATGTGGCTTATAAGAACCACGTATCGTTCCTGAAAACCGACTTTCAGCAAATCGATGTCTACGATACGTACGCCTTCGGGAAAGTTCTGCTCCTTGACGGGCACATCCAGCTAACCGAACTCGATGAGCATTGCTACCACGAAGCGTTGGTACACCCTGCGATGTTCTCACTAGAAAGCCCGAAGCGAGCGCTGATTGTCGGCGGCGGAGATGGCGGAGCGCTACGAGAATTAGTGAAGCATACGTCGCTCGAAACCATTGAGATCGTAGAAATCGACGAAGGCGTCATAGAAACTTGCAAGACTCACCTGCCAAACATTTCCGCGAACGCCTTTGACGATCCGCGAGTCGTCGTGCATATTGCCGATGCCTTCGAATTCGCAAAGAACGTCGGCAACCCGTACGACATCATTATCATGGATGTCACCGACGTCTATGAAGAAGATGACGAAAGCCTATCTGAGGCGCTTTTCGGCGACGAGTTCCATCGCGATATATGTAATGCGCTTTCCGAATCCGGCTTCCTTGTAACACAGGCGGACAACCTGGTTTTTTGCCCCTATTCGCTCGACGGGATTCTATCGATGCTAGACCGGTATTTCAATAACACGGGATCCTACTGGGCGTTGGTTCCTAGCTTCGGCGGCTTTTCAGGATTCGCTTGGGCTTCACATTCGCAGGCAATTAAGCAGGAAATGCCTCCAACCCCGATACCACTGAGATACTTAAACGCAACCACCTATGCTCTCGGCATGGGACCGGTGCCCGCACAAGCGGACGTCGAACCGCTGCGCAGCATTCTCGAAGAAAACCCCTAGGCGTTCTCTAAAGCTTGCTCAAGGTCTGCAATCTGGTCTTCGGTCTCTTCGATTCCAACACTCAGCCGCAAGAGCGACCCCGGTATGCCGCGAGCGACACGCAGCTCTTCAGTCATCGTCGCGTGGCTCATCATCGGCGGCCAAGCGCAGAGGCTCTCGACACCACCGAGAGACTCGCCAAGGATGAAAATCTTTGTCGATTTTGCGACCCGCTTCGCCGCTTCGGTGCCGCCTGCGAGTTCAAACGACACCATGCCTCCGAACCCCCGCATTTGCTTCACTGCAGTTTCGTGGCCAGGATGTGACTTCAATCCAGGGTAGTGGACTTTCGAAACTTTAGGATGCCCCGTCAAGAATTCTGCGACGTTCATCGCATTCTCGCAGTGCCGTTCCATACGCAATGCCAATGTTTTAACGCCACGCAAAGTTAGCCAGCAATCAAACGGGCTCGGCCCGTTTCCAGCGCTTTTCGCATACAGCGTCAACGGCTCAGTCAGCCCCTCGTCGTTCCACATCAGTGCACCGCCCACGACATCGCTATGGCCGTTAATGTATTTGGTTGTCGAATGCATAACAATATCGCAACCCAAGCCAAGCGGATTTTGTAAATAGGGGGACGCAAATGTGTTATCGAGCGCAACAATAGCCCCTGCTTGCTTCGCAATTTGGCAAGTGGCTGGAATATCGCAAATCTTTAGCGTGGGGTTCGTGGGAGTTTCCAACCAAACTAATTTCGTATTCGGCTGCAAAGCTGCCCTTAGGTTTTTGGGATCCGCCTGGTCAAAATACGTTACTGTAATTCCTTGCTTCTTTAAGAAGACTTCGAATAATCGATAGGTCCCACCATAAATGTCTTCGGTTGCCGCAATATGGTCGCCCTGCTGCAGCATCGAGCAAACAGTCGCAATCGCTGCCATTCCGGTCGCTTGCGCGAGACCAAATTTAGCGTTTTCGATGCCGGCGTACACTTCCTCGAGGGCTGCCCTGGTTGGATTGCCGACACGCGTGTAATCGTACTGAGGAACCGACTCAAGATCTTCCCAAGCATAGGTCGCCGACTGGTAGAGCGGAGGAATAATCGTGCGGAAAGGAGGTATCGGCTCTTGCCCGAGCCTAATGGTTTTGGTGGAAAACTTCATTGCGCAACAGCAATTTTACCGCTGAACGAGCGCCCCGTCCTCCATGTGCAGTACCCGGTCGGCGCCAGTCAGCATAGAGGGGTCGTGCGTTACAACTAGAAGCGAGCCTCCCCTGCGCTGTTGCAATAGTCGAATCACCGCCTCCCCAGAAGCGTGGTCGAGGGACGCCGTCGGCTCATCCGCGAACACCGCCCGCGGTTGCGCAAAAAGAGCGCGCGCGACGCAAATGCGCTGCTTCTCGCCTCCGGAAAGCTCGGCAGGCATCCGGTGAGCTTTATCCGATAAACCGACAGACTCCAACAAATCCATTGCGCGTTGCCGTGCGTTTGCGGCATTCGGGTCGATCAGCAGCACGTTCTCAAACGCAGTCAAATAGCCGAGCAAGAACGGCTGCTGAAACACGAACCCAAACGTTCGGATTCGCAAATTCGATCTGCTGACGTCGCTCAAAGACGTGTAACGTTTCCCCTCAAACGAGACGCTGCCAGAGGTGGGATTCTTCAGCCCGCTCAACAAGTAAAGCAAAGAGGATTTGCCGCTACCGCTGGGTCCGAGAATGCCCACAAACTCGTTCTCGCCGACCTCCAGGTCGATATCCCTGCACGCAAAAACCTCGCGCCCATGATCTTCATAAATCAAGTTTGCCGCTTCGGCTTTGATCATACGACCCTGCGCTCCACGACGGCGATCGGGTCGAATACTTTGAAGCGATACCAAACGGTAAATGCTGCCGCCAATAGGATGACGACAGGAACGCTAAGCGTATAGGAATAAGAAAGCGGATCGACGGGATTCAGTGCGAACGCTCGAGGATCCATCAGCTGCGCCTTAATGATCGAAAGAAGCGTGTAAACGAGAGCTGCGCCCAATAGCCACCCGAGTACAACAACGAGGGTAACTTCCTTTATCGCACGCCACATGAGCTTTGATTTTGTGACGCCGATAGCCTGCAGCAATCCGAACTCGACGATGCGCTGCGTCAGATAAATATTCACAAGCATCGCCATCATGATTGCGATAACGACGACCAGCAGCCCGACGACGACGTTCAGAATCTTAAACAACGTGCGGAATGTATCGGCGGTATCGCGCTGCAACGACGGGTATGTAAACACGACCGCCCTTCTTCCCTTTAGCGATTCCTCCGCCCAAGCGTCAAGCTTGCGCTGCTCCAACTGGTCGCGCGCGAATAGCAAAAACACGTCGATAGGAGGAAAATGATTTACAGCCAAATATCCGTACGACGAAAACGCGAGCCACTCATCAGATTCAAAAATACCGACCACTTTAACTTCGCTCGGCGAATAGCTACGGTCATCCGTAGGTTTCAAAACCGCATCGCCGATTTCGAGTTCCAAGTTTATGGCGATCTGAGACGTAATAGCCGCCTCAGGCTCGCCCGCAACCGGGAGGCGGCCACTTAGCGCACCCAGCTCGAATTTCTCAACAATGTACGGCACGTCTTGATCGCGCAGCCCATACATCACAAACGGCCACGGACCCACAATGCTTTTTACATTGAAAATTGAAGTGCGGCAACGTACCTGCCGCTCGATGTTTATCGGCGAATTCTTGAAGTGCTCCTCCAATGCCGGCAATTCGGCGGCATCGCCCCTCGTCGAAACACCTGTAAGGTAGCGGCTAAAACCGTAAACCGTTTCGATCGAAAGCGGTATCGAATTCATGACCGTCACGATTCCCGCTATTAATAAAACGGCGAGCATAATAACACCTGCCAGCGGTCCCGTCTTTCCGGGGTTGCGCACCAGAAAAGCCCAAGCCGCTAAAGGCCGGGAAAAGCCGACGTCAGATTTTGTCGAACCTTTCTCCAAAGTCAAACGGCAGTAAGGTCGAGCACCATAGTCACTGAGGACTTGCGATGCTCACTCGTCCCTTTTGAAACAAAACCAAATTTCTCGTAAAGTCCTACCGCATTACTGTTTTTCTCAACCGAAAGGCTAAGCGATTCGTATCCTTCTTCCTTCGCAATATCGATCGCACGTTGCATAAGTGCGCTGCCGATTCCTCGTCCGCGTGCGTCGCCCACAACGCCGATTGTCAACTCGGGAATACCTTCGCTGACGAAACCGTAACCCGGATCGTCCGCCGGGAACAACCGAAACCACGCCGCCCCTAAAGGCTTTCCTGTAGGCTCGGAAGCAACCACTGATTGGTCGCCGTCTCGGCCCCAGCCCTCCACGTATTTGCGCACTTGCGGCAACGAGAGCGCCACTTCTCGATCTAGCTTCGCGATCTCGGGGTTCGTCGCAGCGGCCTCGAAAAGCATCACGTACATCAAAGGAATGTCCACGACCTCGCCGCGACGGATCACATACTCCCGTTCGTTACTCATTACTTCCTAATACCACAGGTAGTCCAGCTTCAGCGTAAGCCTTCATACCGCCCTCGACATTTGCAACTGAGCCGAAGCCTAGGCGTTCCAGCAAACTCGCCGCAATCACGGATTGCCTCCCGCTATCGCAATACACCGCGATTGGATTGCGCCGGTCGATCTCACCGGCGCGTTCTGCAATCCTTTGCAGCGGAATCAACACGGCGTTTTGCATATGTCCGCCGGCAAACGCCGCAGCAGTCCTAACGTCGATCAGTGTCGCTTGCTCACCGGTCGCCGCGATATGCGCATCCTCCGCGCTAACCATCTGCAATTTGCTGCCATCAGTGATCGCCGATGGCTGGAGCCAACCGCGCACGTCGTCCAGACCCACCAATCTCAGCCGCTTCGCGGCCATCTCGGCATCCGCACGGCTGTTCGCAATCAACGACAATGGCCGATCGTACGGAAGAATCGATCCCGCCCATACGGGAAACTTCGGACGAGCTACCGGAACATGGATCGACCCCGGCACGTGCCACGCAGCGTACTCGGGCCCTGGGCGCACGTCAACCACGACCGTATCCGCCACGATCTGTGGCAAAACGCCAGCGTCAAACTCCGGCAGCGGCCTCATATCGCCAATCAAAGCCGGCCCCTGCTTGTTCAGCCGCTTCATCACCGCGAAATATGCCGGCGGGTCAGGCTGGCCGGACAGCACTTCGTCAATAAACTCTTGCTCGCCGGCGGCGCGAAAAGCCCAACTCGACTCACGCTCGTAGCCTAGGGTGCTTACTGGAACGCCGCCGAGTGACTTGCCGCAAGCAGAGCCCGCGCCATGAGCGGGAAACAACATCGCGTAATCAGGAAGCAGGTTCCTGAACTTATTTAGCGAAGCGTACAAAGATCGGGCACCGATCTCCATCGTGCCCTCCTGCTTCGCCGCGCGCTCCAAAAGGTCCGGTCTCCCCACGTCTCCAACAAAAACGAAGTCTCCTGTAAGCGCCGCCATTGGGGTTGCCGCAGTCGCATGGTCGGTAACGATAAACGTCACGTGCTCCGGAGTATGCCCGGGCGTGTGGGCCGCCTTGAATTCTATTGGACCGACGCTGAACGAATCGCCGTCATGCAGCAAAGTTGCTCCCTCCGCCGAAGCAAAGTCGTACTGCCAGTCACCGCCGCCTTCGCCGCTCAGATAGAGCGTTGCTCCGGTGGCTCTTGCTAACTCTCGTGCGCCCGAGAGGTAGTCCGCATGGATATGCGTTTCAGTAACGGCGGCAATCCGCATGCCCTCCCACTCGGCAGCCGCGACATACTCATCGATGCTGCGGTTCGGATCGATGACCGCGCACTCGCCGGTGTTCGGGCACCCGATCAAGTAGCTAGCATGCGCTAGGCCTTCGTCATAGAAGCGCTTGAAGAACATCTCCCCTTAGTTTGTCCCAAATGCAAGAAAGCCCTCCCGAATCGAGAGGGCTTTCTGATTGTTGTCTGCCAGTGACTACCAGCCGCGATGTCGCGACGTGCCTGCCTGAGTTATCGCGTAGCCGCCGCCCGAGGGCTGCAGCGTAAACGTCAGGTACGTCTCCTGGCGCGATCCCCACGAGTCGATGAACTCGTGTCGAGCCGTCGCCATATAGCCGCGGTTGCCCTGAAGGCGTCGAACGCCGACGATGTCGAAGTCCGTCGTCTCGGTGCTGTAGATCAGGTCAGCGGTGATGTCGTAGTAGTCGCTCGAGTCCAGCGAGTAAATGTACTCGTCATCCACGAAGATTTCCACGCGACCGCGATTCGGGATCAGCCTTTCGAGCGATCGATAATCTCGGTACAGGAACGCATCCTGCAGGTCCGAAATCGAACGGTCTAACTCGCTGTAGTTGCCGTAGGAATTGTTATAGAATCCCTGGCTCGAGCCGATGCCGCAATAGTTCCAATTGATAAACGTCGTGATGATCACGAACACCGTCGGACGGCCGAAATAGCATCGGTTCCAGGGCAAGTAGCCCGGAAGGTTCCAGTACCAGTAGTACGGCGAGTAGCACGTCTGCCAAGGCAGCGGCCGGTAGCAATAGTATGGGTATCCGAAGTGTCGGTCGCTCCAGCGCGGGTCTCGGTTGTGATAGCCCCAGCGCAGTTTGTCTTGGAACTTGTCCGTCACCCTCGGGTTGAACTTGCCGCCTCCGAAGTGCGGAACCATCGTGTTCGTCGGTCGCAGTTCGGGGCCGAATTGGCCGGACGTCGTCTTGTTGTTTCCGCCGAAGTTGTTGGTGCCCTGGGGACGCGAGCCGTTTGATCTCGGCTCGAATGCCGGACCGGAGTCGCTTCGAACCGACGGAGTCGGCTTGAAGTTCCTATTGATCACGTCGCGGTTTGGCTGGCCGACGTTTCGGTCATCCCTCACCGGCGGTGCCGTTCGGTCACGAACAACCGGAGGCTTCGTATCCCGAACAGGCGGAGCCTGTCGGTCACGCGTCGGCGGCGGAGCCTGCTTCTCTTGCGGAGGAGGCGACTGCCGTGAAGGCGGAGGCGTGTTGCGCTCTCGAGTCGGGGGCGGTGCCCGCCTCTCCTGCGGAGGCGGCGTCTGCCTCTCCTGCGGAGGCGGCGTCTGCCGCGAAGGCGGCGGCGTGTTGCGCTCTCGCGTCGGAGGCGGGGATTGCTTCGAAGGCGGCGGAGCCTGACTCTCGCGGGCGGGCGGGGGCTTTTGCTCAGGCTGCTTCTCGTCTCCTCGCTGCGGTAGCGCGGAGCCTGCAGTCAGCAAAGCTACTATGGCAATAACAAAGATGCGGTTCATTGCTGAATCCTCCCGGCACAATCACATGCGCCAACGGTCAACATCAACCCAGCATTCCAGGTGGATGAGTTCATATAAGTGATACGCGTATTTTGTACCGGGGTTACGAGAAAAAACAACGCTGTGCGGATCGTTTTCTAGTCGTGGTGGTGCCCGGTACGAATCCAACGACGTTCTAGCACGAAATTTGAGACGTGGGCCGCGACAATAAAAACGCCTCCGATCATGAGCAGCGGCAGCGCCATAGGATGCGACAAGTGGTCCGCGCCGAAGCCCCAGTTGCCGAACGAAACCAAGGCGAATCCGAGAACAAAGCCGATAGCCGGCAGCCTAAATCCATGAACCCTGTAGCCGTGTCGCAACGCCTGCGCACCGACCACGACCGCCAGTGCAAGCATGGAAGCTTCGATCCAGAACGAGTGGAACAACGTCGACGCCACCGGCAGCAGAATCGGCATCAGAAGGCAGTGAATAGCGCAAGCCAGGGATAAGCCGCCTCCCACCAAACTCAACCTGCTCGCACGTTTGTGAGTGCCTTGCCCGTGTTCCACGTGTCGATTATATCAACAATATTGCAAGAATCACAAGCCGGCAGCAGCTTCCAGAATTCGAACGGCCATAGCGAACTTGGATTCTTTGGGCAGCTCGATCAGTTCGCCGTTCGCCAGGAACAGTACGCCCGCGTTTATCGCCGCGTCGAAGCCGATCTCCGGGTCCGAGACGTCGTTCATCACGATTGCCTGAACGCCCTTCATGCTCATTTTCTGGCGTGCGTGCTCCTCGTGATTCTCGGTTTCAGCGGCAAACGCGACGATGGCTAGATTCGGATTCGCCGCGCGAACGGCCCTGAGGATGTCCTCGTTAGGCACGAGGCGGAGCGTTGTCGGCTCCTTGCCTTTCATTTTCTGGGGCTCTTGCTTTTCAGGCTTCCAGTCCGCCACCGCTGCGGCTCCGATCAGCATTTGCGCGCCCTCGCTCGCGCTCAACGCTGCTTCGAGCATTTCCGAAGCCGATTCCACCCTAATGACCTTTGCCTTTGGTGGCGGGGTTTCGTGAGTGGGTCCAGCAACGACTGTTACCTCGGCTCCCATTTGCAAAGCTACACTGGCGAGCGCAAACCCCATCTTGCCGCTCGAGCGGTTGCTCAAGTAACGCACGGGGTCGATCGCCTCGCGCGTCGGCCCCGCAGTGATCACAACTTTCCGCCCCGAAAGCAGTTCGCTCCGATATGACGCCCGCTCGACCGCGTCAATGATTCGGTTGGCCTCCGCCAATTTGCCTTGCCCCTGCTCACCGCAAGCGACATCACCCTCATCAGGCTCAACAAAAACCGCTCCCCGCCCGGTGAGAAGCGCCATGTTCTCCAAATTGGCCTGCGAGGCGTACATTTGCGGATTCATTGCTGGGGCAAGCACAAGCGACGCGTCGGAGGCCGAAACCAAAGTGCTGAACATGTCGTCCGCTTGGCCGCAAGCAAGCGTAGCAATAGCGTTCGCCGTTGCTGGGCAAACCAAAATGCACGAGGCTTCCCGCGCCCAATCGATGTGTGCCATCCTGCCGCGCTCGGGCTCGTCGAAAACGTCGGTTAGTACGGGGCCTCCTGTGAGCGCTTCGAAAAGAGATCGAGTTACAAACTGCTCAGCGCTGCGAGTCAGGCAAACGCGGACTGTAAAGCCGCGCCGCATTAACTCGCGGCAAACATCGGCGGCTCGGTACGCAGCCACGCTGCCAGTCACCCCGACGACAACCGTCTTCATCTTGCAGCCGCCTCATAAATGCCCTGAATTTCTTGTACGCAACGATCGATATTGTCGTTGACTACCTTGGCCGTGTAGTGAACCGCCGCCGCAATTTCGCGCTTCGCGTTTTTTATGCGCGTCTTTATCTGCGCGTCCGTTTCAGTGTCACGGTTCTTCAGCCGCCGTTCCAATTCTTCGAACGATGGCGGCATGAGAAAAACGCTAAGCACGCCGGGGAGCTTCGGTATTACCGTCAGCGCTCCCTGCACATCGATTTTCAAGACGGCGATTTTTTTTGCGTCTACGATCTCAGCAAGGCCCTGCACAGGCGTACCGTAATGATTTCCGTGGACTTCTTTATGCTCTAGAAAGTCGCCGGCTTTCGCCATCCGCAAAAAGACGCGCTCTGAAACGAAGTGGTAATCGACGCCGTTCTCCTCGCCCTCACGCATCTTCCGAGTCGTAAAGGTAACCACACGCTCCACACGCGGGTTTAACGCTTTCCAAGCGTTGATAATGGTGTCTTTCCCCACGCCACTCGGCCCGGAAACAATAACGATATTGCGGTTCAATCGAATAGCCTCGCAATGGCTTCCCCGACTCTGTTCGGATCGTGCCGCACCACGTCGCTCTCGCTGATAAGGTTCGCGGTCACCGGCTTGTAGCCCATCGCCTTGATTCGCTCGATGTCGTCTACTACAACTTCTTGCCCAACTTCGTGATAGCGTTCTAAAGACGTCTCCGTTGGCTTAGCCTTGTTTACCAACACGTAATCGAAGATTCTCCTTCCCACATTATCTTCGATCGCTTTTACGTGGTCTGCTGCGGTAAATCCGTCACTCTCGCCGGGCTGGGTCATGACATTGCAAACGTAAACCTTTATCGCCTTGGATTCTGCAATTGCATCAGCAAAACCAGGAACCAACAACGGAGGCACCACACTCGTATAAATTGAACCCGGGCCGATTGCGATCACGTCAGCCTCACGCAACGCAGTTAGCGCATCCTCAACCGGCTTGCAATCTGAAGGCTCCAAGTGAATGCGGGAAATTCCGAGCTTCGAGTTAACAATTTTCGACTCTCCGGAAATCACGCTGCCATCGCTCATCTCGGCGCGCAGCTTGACGGTATCAAGGGTCGCAGGAATGACGCGACCTTGAATCGCCAAAACGCGGCTAACTTCGCGAACGGCCTTATCGAAATCGCCGGAAATGTCCACCATTGCCGCGATT
>JBDSVQ010000171.1:0-3642 GCA_039927135.1 Fimbriimonadales bacterium
GTTCACGAACAACTGGTCAATCGATTCCCGAGCCACAGCCACAAACGCGCTGCGTCCCTCCACGATCACGGTCGCCGGTCGCGGATAACGGTTGTAATTGCTCGCCATCGAGGCGCCATACGCCCCGGTGGACGGCACCACAATCAGATCGCCAACCTCCGTCTCCGCCGGCAGCTTCACAGTATCGATCAGCGTGTCGGTCTCGCAATGCCTGCCGGCTAGTCGAAACTCCGTATCGTGCTCCTCGCCCGGCTTAGATCCGTTAAACGCCGTGTAAACCGCCTCGTAAAGCTGCGGTCGAGGGTTGTCCGCCACCCCGCCATCCACCGCGATGTACGAACGCGGCCCGGCATCCTTTCTAACCGCCACCCTGTAAACCGTCGTGCCCGACTCGCCAACAATCGCCCTCCCCGGCTCAAAACCCATTTTAGGCAGCTTCCCCTCAAACGACCTCTCCACCACATGGCGGATCGAGTCGACAAAGGCGTTAACACTCTGCGGCTGATCTTCCGGCGTGTACCGGATCCCCAGGCCGCCACCAACAACCAACTCATCGATCTTGCCGATATCCTCGGCAAACTGAGCCACCCGACGCACCGCCGCGACATGGTCCATCGAGTTCATCAGCTGCGAGCCAACGTGGAAATGCAGCCCACAAAAGTTCAGCCACTTGTTCTTCCGCACCGCCGCCACAGCCTCGGCAGCCGCACCGTTTGTTAGCCCGAAGCCGAACTTCGTGTCCTCCTGCCCGGTACGAATCGCCATGTGCGTCTTCGGGTTCACCGCCGGCGCAATCCGAACCAACACATTCGTCTTCTTCTCGATCGCCTCCGAAAACAGCGCAAGGCGGTCGATCTCGCCAAAATCATCCAGCACAACCCGACGAACCCCCAGCTTCGCAGCCGAATCAAGCTCAATGTCCGATTTTGCGTTGCCGTGCAGCGTGATCTGGCTTCCGGCGAAGCCTGCGCGAAGCGCGGCTTCCATCTCGCCCATACTGGCCGCATCCACATCCAGCCCCTCTTGCCGGATGATGTCCAGCACGGCCAGCGTGCTGTTCGCCTTACTGGCAAACGCGATATGCGCGTCCGGGGCTGCCTCGCGGAAAGCCTTGCAGCGAGCGCGGAGGACGGCGACGTCAATAAGATAGACCGGAGTGCCGACCTCGGCGACGATATCCTCCAAGCGAACACCGCCGAACTCAAGGTGAGGGCCAACTAAAAATCGATCGAACACGGGGCGAAAAAGTATGGCACGTTCCCATCCGCTCGCTCGTTGAATATAATAGGAATGAAGATGGCTGTTAACGAAGAAACTTTGACCCCCCAGATCACCCTTACAGCGAAGGCTGCCGAAGAGATCCAGTCTCTGCTCACCGAGCAAGGCAAAGCAGAGGCCGCCCTGCGCGTCTGGGTTTCCGGCGGCGGATGCTCCGGCCTCCAATACGGAATGGCCATAGACGATCAAGACCCCGAGGAGGGCGACAACACCCTCGAGCACCTCGGCATCAGAATCCTCGTCGATCCGCTTAGCCTAAGCTACATGGCAGGCGCAGTCGTCGATTTTGTCGACGACCCCCTCGGCGGTGGCTTCAAGATCGAGAACCCGAACGCCACCCGCTCTTGCGGCTGCGGCAGCTCCTTCGCCACTGAAGAAGGCGAAGCAGGCTCCTCAGGCGGCGGCTGCGGCTCGTGCGGACACGGCGGCTAGAACGCTAACGAATTGGCCTCCGAAACCAGACCCCGAGTATTGATCTTGGGCGGCGGCTTCGGAGGCCTTTATGCTGCCAAGTCCCTCGCCAACAAGAACGTCGACGTCACGCTCGTCGACAAGCGCAACTTCCACCTTTTCCAGCCGCTGCTTTACCAGGTGGCAACCGGGACGCTGTCCCCAGGAGACATAGCGTTTCCGCTTCGCTCCGCGTTGAGGAAGGCGCGGAATGTGCGCGTTCTCATGGGCGAGGCGGTTGACCTCGATGCCGAGGACCGGTGCGTTTGCCTTGCCGACGGGACTCGGCTGCCTTACGATTATTTAATAGTTGCGCTCGGTTCCACTCACTCTTATTTCAACCACCCCGAGTGGGAGAAGGTCGCACCTCCTCTGAAGAGCATGGAGGATGCGCTTGAGATGCGCCGCACCATCTTCTGCGCTTTCGAGCAGGCGGAACTGGAGCCTGATGCCGAGAAGCGTAAGGAACTGCTTACCTTCGCGATCGTCGGCGGCGGAAGCACGGGCGTGGAGCTTGCCGGCACCCTTGCCGAAATTGCACGGGAGACTTTGCAGGAGGACTTCCGGTCCTTCGACCCTCGGACCTCACGGATACTGCTTATCGAGATGGCCGGGCGGCTTTTGCCGGGCTATCCGGAGAAGCTGTCCACAGCCGCGCGGCGCTCGCTGGAAGCCCTCGGAGTCGAGGTACTTACCTGCACTTCGGTGACCTCCGTCAAGGACGATCAAGTCGTGCTGCAGACCGACGAGCGGATCGTGGCCATCCCATGCCGGACGACGCTTTGGGCCGCGGGCGTTGGCTCGTCGACATTCGCGCCAATTTTGCAGCGCAACCTTGGCTGCGAACTGGACAGGGGACGCGTGGTCGTTGATGCGGACCTCGCGGTTCCGACTCGGCCGGAAGTATTCGTGGTCGGCGACCTATCTGCTCATCCCGACAAATTGCCGGGGGTTGCGCAGGTTGCGATTCAGGGCGGGCAACATGCGGCACGATCGATTTTGCGTGGCGAGCGGAAGGCTTTTCGGTACCGTGATAAGGGCAACCTGAGCGTTATTGGGCGAAACCGCGCGGTGGCAGATATCGGCCGCTTCGAGTTCTCCGGCTTTTTTGCGTGGCTGATTTGGGCGGTGGTTCACATCGCTTACCTGATCGGGTTTCAGAGCAAGTTCGTGGTGATGTTCCAATGGGCGTGGAACTACTTGTTTTTCAACCGCAGCGCGCGCCTTATCACCAATACAAACGAGCCCTGACCAAAGGTCCGAAATAAGGTGAGAGCCGCTCGCCTGAAGTTACGCCGCTGCGCCGCTCTTCAACCACCTATGGGTGACTCGACCAATCTTGCGGGCACAGCGGGCCTCCAACCTCCAATTTACAACTGATTAATCGAAACACTCGCAGGACCACGAGGTAGGTACGATAATCAGATGAGCGGAGAGCAACCTAAGCTCTGGATTCTCTGGTGGTGGGGCGCCGTTCTCGTCGGCGTCGCGCTCGGCTACGGCATGCTCCATTTCGTCTATATCGGCGACAAGTACTTAGGCATGTTCGGCTTCATCGCAGCGCCATTTGTCCAGGGCCTTGCAATCGCCTATATCATCTCGAAGTCAAAGTCGTCCGGGTCGATGGGAATTACAGGCGCAGTAATTGTGTCATCGATCTTGCTAATGTGGCTATTGATGCTTACTTGGGGTGAAGGTGCAATTTGCATAATTATGGCGGCACCCCTTTGGGTGGCATTCTCGTTGGTTGGGATGCTTCTTGGAAAGAGCATCGCCAGGCACAATAAAGGCACGGCGATGGCTGTTGGAATTATTCCCTTATCACTAATCGGCGCCTACCATTTAGATAACACCATTGAGCCCCCACAACACTACATCCAAACTACTCTAGACATCGACGCCAAGGCTTCCGAC
>JBDSVQ010000172.1:0-14452 GCA_039927135.1 Fimbriimonadales bacterium
TGGCGACCCGCTGGGCACGATGGTCTCCGGCGGAGAACTCGTGAGTGAGCCCTATACTCCGCGGAGCGTCGCTGCATGGAGCCCAAGTTCCGGTTTGCGCTTCGACTCACCTACGTTTGCGTCATACATCGAGCCGGTGGGCGCACCACGAATTCGAATAGACGGCATTAACCGATCGGTGCGCGCCGGAGAAGTGATTCTTTTTACGCAAAAAGGCGGGATGGCAAGCAGCAAGCTTCGTTGCACGGCGATGCTCCTGGAAGCGAAGCGGTCCATTCCGATTAGCGGCGCGTTTTCGCTCCGACTTAAAACGATCGTGCGCGATTTAACCGATATACCCGTGGCGCTGGATGAAGCGATCTTGATGGTCTCACCACAGCGGGTTGCGGAAGTAAATGCCGCGCTTTACGCCGGGCTCACTTACGATTTTCGAATTCATCTCGCGGGCGAAATCGACTGGAACACCGTCACCGATGCGATCGGCGGGGGACCTCGCCTTGTCAAAAACGGCTCGGTTTCGGTGCCTCGCGATTACGAGCGCTTCGACGCTTCGTACAATAACCGTCACCCACGCAGTGCGATCGGCTATACGAAGAACAACGAAGTCGTGGTTGTGGCAGTCGACGGTCGCAGCACGAATTCCAAGGGCCTTACGCTGGATGAGCTTGCGCGCCTCATGGTCAAACTGGGCTGCACGGATGCAATGAACCTGGACGGAGGTGGAAGCACCACGATGGTCCTCGGAGGCACGGTCCTGAACAAGCCTAGCGACGGAGGTTTGCGCGGCGTCGCCAATGCGCTCCTTCTGTTCTCGCCGAGCGAGCCGCCGATTCAGATCGGCATTAGGGCAACTTCGCTGTCACTGAAACCCGGCGACGTCACGACGCTGCGGCTTATCGACGCAACCGGCGCTGTCGTGCCGAACGGCCAAGCCGTTTGGACAAGTTCGGGGGCGGCAGGGTGGATCGGCGGCGACGGCGCCTTTCGAGCCACGGAGCCCGGCAAAGCCACGGTGAGGGCCTTCGCACGTGGGTCGTGGACGGCAGCTGAGTTTTCGGTGTCTATTCCGGGAACTACGAGCCGCTAGCGCTCCGTAACTGTTTTCGGACACACATCCAAGTGCCTGCCTGCACTACCCAAAGGGTCCGGGACACCTGCCAACTCCTCACCGGACCCTTTACTTTTTAATCTAGCCACGTCTTCCAGTAAGAATCGTCCTCGATTTCGAGGGCTTGGCGGGTAAGTTTTAGGGGGTGGAACGTGTCGACCATAACCGCAAGCTCCTCGGTTCGCTTCGCACCCAGCGACGCTTCGGCGATACCGGGCTGCGGGCCATGTGGGATGCCCAGCGGATGCAGCGTGATGGAGCCTTCTTCTATGCCCTTTCGAGATCCGAAATTACCGTTGACGTAGTAGAGCACCTCGTCGCTATCGACGTTGGAGTGCGCGTACGGCACCGGTACGGCTTCAGGATGGAAGTCGAGCGCTCGGGGGCAGAAGCTGCAGACTACAAAATTGTGTGCCTCGAACGTTTGATGGATTGGCGGCGGCATGTGAAGCTGGCCGGTTATCGGCTGAAAATCGTTAATACTAAACGTGTACGGATAGACGTAGCCATCCCAGCCCACGATGTCGAAGGGATGAAAATCGTAGGTCATTTCCGTTAGGTCGTTTCTTGCACGCACAAGAACTTTGAAAGAACCTTTCTCGTCTTTTGTCACTAACTCAACCGGCGGGTGAAAATCACGTTCGCTATAAGGCGCGTGTTCTAGCATTTGGCCGTAATTATTGCGATAGCGTTTAGGCGTTTCGATATGCGAATATGCATGAATGACGAGCATTCGTTGCGGCGTGTTATCCATGTGGATTTTGTAAATGGTCCCGCGAGGAATCACAACGTAATCGCCGGGTTTATACGGCAAGTTGCCGAACATCGTCTCGACGGTCCCGCTTCCATCGTGCATGAACACCACCTCATCGCCGTCGGCATTCTTGAAGAAGTAATCCATTTGATCCGCCGCCACGACGTTGCTCCATTCGACGTCACTGTTGCCCAACAGAATCACTCGACCCGAAACCGGGTCGCCATATGGCTGCAACTGTGTGCTCTTCATGTGTCTATGGTGCAATGGCTCGTGACTCACGTAATCAGGCTTCACGCTTCCCTTGTATTCAAATTTGGCGACCCTCGGCGGGAGGTTGATGTGGTAGGAAACGCTCATGATGCCGCTGAAACCATGGACACCGATCAGTTGTTCGGTGTAAAGCCCACCACCCGGTTTATGAAAGGCGATGTGCCGCTTGCGAGGAATGGAGCCGAGTTGTACGTAGCGTGGCATAGTCTTCTTATTATGTACTCCCTCGCCCGTCGTAGGCCCTGGGATTTCCACCGGTGTAAGTACCTGTTTTTACATACAGTGCGATATTATCGTCCCTTGTCGTGTATCATCTGAATCGGCTAGCGGAGTTGCACCGCGAAACCATCCTCACTTCCGGTCCTCGGTTTACCGCAGGGCCGGTTTACTTTTAACGGGTAGCTCCCTTATTGCAAAGATCGGCCGTTTCGGCGTGTCCCGCGAGGCCCTCTGCCCGGGCTTCTTCGGCATCTAATGCCATCTCCGCAGCCAGCCGAACTTCCTCGAACTGCTGATCCGACATTGTTTCCGGCACCTCGATGTGATCGCCCAGCGTTAACACGCCCGCAGAAAACGGCATTGGAACTTGGTAGCGGTCCCAATTTTTGAGCAACTTGCGGCGCGTGGCTGAAGCACCAACAGGAACGATCTTTGCCTTTCCCTTTTGTGCTAGCCAAATCGTGCCTTCACCCACGACATGGGATGGTCCACGTGGCCCGTCCGGAGAGTACACGAGTGTGCCGCCCTCTCGTAGCACCCGCACGCACTCAACGGCGGCCCGCGCGCCGCCGCGACCCGTGCTGCCGCGAAGGGTTTTGAATCCGAACTTCTGGAATATCCTCGCCATAATTTCGCCGTCACTAGAGTTGCTGACTAACACGTACCAGCCTCGGCCTCTCCATCGTAGCGGCGCCAAGAAGGAGCGCCCATGCCAACCTGCCAGGATCTTGCCGCCAGGAACATCGAGACTGTCTTCACCGTGCGCGTTGATGCGAAGCGTTGCCCCGATTGCGCGAACCACTAGGTAAATCACGCCTGCGACCAGGCCGGGGGCCCTGCGGCGTAGCCATGCCTTCAACGAGGTAACGCTCCGAACGCGAACGGGGGGCGGTGTACTCCCTGCTCCGTTACGATCGCGCCAATCAGCCGTGCAGGGGTGACGTCAAACGCGGGGTTCCACACCTGACACCCGTCGGGCGCGACGCGAACGCCATCGATTTCCGTGACTTCCTCAGATGCTCGCTCCTCGATCGGGATATCCGCACCCTCTGGGGTGTTTGGGTCGATCGTGGATGTTGGAGCGACGATTACGAACGGGACGCTGTGCTCCCGGCAAGCGAGGGCAAGGGCGTAGGTGCCGATCTTGTTCGCGGTGTCACCATTCGCGGCAATCCGATCAGCGCCGGCGACAGCAAAGCCCACATCACCCCGCGAGAGGAGCATCGGGGCGGCTCCGTCCGGGATCACGCGGAAAGGGATTCCATCCTGCCCTAGCTCCCACGCTGTAAGGCGTAGGCCTTGGAGCCGCGGTCGGGTTTCGAGGGCAAAAACCTCCCGAATCTTGCCTTGTGCATGCGCTCTGCGCAACACTCCCAACGCCGTGCCAACACCAGGGGTGGCGAGCGAGCCCGTGTTGCAGATAGTGACCGCTGAAGTTTGCGCCGTAATCAGCGAGGCACCGGCAGCTGCAATGAGATCGTTATTGTGCCGCTCTTCGGCTTCCAGCGCTTGCGCGGCTGCAAGCTTGTCTTCCGCTGCACTGACCCGATCCAAAGCGTGAAACAAGTTCACTGCGGTCGGCCGCGTTGCGGTCAATCCTGCTCGAGCTTCTCCAAGGTCGGCTCCCGTACGTTGTGCGAGCGCCATTCCATAAGCCGCTGCAACGCCTATGAGGGGCGCTCCACGAACAGCCATGTCTGTGATCGCCGAGGCGACCTCCTCCCACGTACGCACGACAATCCACGCCTCTTTGTGCGGCAAGAGACGTTGATCAAGGATGTGCAGGCAGTCGTCTTGCCATAGCAAGGCTTCGACGGGCATAGGCTTGATGGTACCGAAACGGGTAGAACGGCGAACGTGCCTCTCATCTCCACGGTAGGACGCAAATCATGGCGGACGCGCTTTGCTGTGGCGATGCTCTACGTTTTGCTCTGCGTGGGAGGCCTCACGATGGTCTACCCATTCCTGTTGATGATGGCTACAGGCACCAAGGGGCCGACGGACCAAAACGACAACAGCATCGTGCCAGCTTTCTGGAAAGACGACTACGAGCTCTTCAGGAAATACGTTGACGACAAGTATTCCGGGCAACTCGACCAAGCGGCGATGTTCTACGGAACCGAAGACGCCGCCAAGCTGATGTCGACCACGCGAGGTGAATCGGACGTGGCGGTCAATCCGCTCACGCCAGAAGAAATGACGCGATACGAAACCTTTCTTCTGCAGTTGCCTAACGACCAATGGGAAGCGGGATTTAGGCTCGGCCCTGGGCGCATTAATTCCAGGCTGTCCGGAATATATCAAGACTACGTGATGGCGAAGTACGCTTCGGTAGACGCTGTTAATAAAGCGTACATCGAACAAAATTTGGTGATGCAAACGATTCAGCCGCCCGCGGAACGATTTGCGGTCTCAAGATGGGATCCGGCAGGCGATCAGAAGTGGAAGGATTGGATTACATTCAAGGAAACACTTGGCCCGGAATTTCGAGTGCCTGTCTCGCTAAAAGGCCAATGGATTAAACACTTAAGGTCAAAGTACAACAACCAATTCGACAGGGTACCGGAATCGACCAAGGCAGGAGTAGACACTTTCGAAGAAGTGCCTATGAACGCCTTAGAACCCGAGTTCTCCGCTTTTTACGAAGAAAAACTTCCGGCGCGTTATAAGTCAGATAACCCAGAGTCTATTTGGGGAGGAGAGCTGCCGCAGGAGTGTTATGATGCGGCAAAGATGCAATCCGAAAAACCGAAGCTTCAACGTGCATATTCGCTTGGGAACTTTGCGTTTATTTTGGATTACATCCTGCTGCACGGCCGCGCAGTTTGGAACACGTTCGTATTTTGTTTGCTCGCCGTTCTAACGCACCTAATCGTTAATCCGTTGGCCGCTTACGCATTGTCGCGCTACAAGATGCGGGCGACCGGCAAAATTCTTTTATTCCTTTTGGCCACCATGGCTTTCCCGGCGGAAGTGACGATGATTCCTGGCTTCTTGTTGCTTCGCGACTTGGGGCTTCTTAACACATTTGCAGCACTGGTTTTGCCTACCGCCGCAAGTGGTTACTCGATTTATTTGCTGAAAGGCTTTTTCGACAGCCTGCCGAGGGATCTTTATGAAAACGCCGAGATAGAGGGCGCACGCGAGACGACCATGATGTTCAGGATCACCCTTCCGCTCAGCAAGCCGGTCATAGCGGTAATCGCACTCACATCGTTCATGGCTGCTTACAGCGCGTTCATGTTCGCGTTCTTGGTCGCTCAGGACGAGCGGATGTGGACAATGACCGTCTGGATCTATCAATTGCAAGCGCGGGCTCCCAAAGCGGTGATGATGGCGGCACTGACGCTCGCGGCGATTCCGACGCTCCTCGTATTCCTCGCAGCCCAGCGGGTGATCCTTCGCGGCATCATCTTGCCAGGCGAAAAGTAGTAATCTCGCCCGAAAACTTGCATTTATCTGCAAGAGTGTGCCAAAACCTTCTTGGTGAATCCGCTCGCCAAGTTGCTCGTCACCGCAGGAGGGATCCTGATACTGCTCGGCCTGTTGGCTTGGGCCGGTCAGTCCGTTTCTTGGCTGCGACTCGGGCGGCTCCCTGGTGACATTCGCGTCGAACGGCCGGGCTTCGCATTCTATTTTCCCATAACCACGATGCTTCTCGTTAGCGCTGCTGCGACAGGGCTGTTCTACTTGGCTGGAAGGCTGCGCCGATGATCGACCTCGTGACCCTCGATGCAGCGGGCACAATTATCGACCATCGCTGGGATCCGGGCGGCATCGCGGCGCAAGCCGCACGGTCAGTCGGGCTGCTGATTTCGGCTGAGAGGGCACGACCGGCGTACGACGAGGTCTATGCAAGATTTCGACCGGAGCAAGAAGAACTCGAGCGAAGTGGCAACCGCGGTGCAATAAAAGCAATGTGGCAGCGCCAAATGGCCGCCTGGCTTGTCGATGTCGGTGGTAAAGACGAAGACGCTCCCGAAGTGTTGGCGCGATTTGAAGAATTGGCCTTCGGCCCACGCAGCCATATCTTTGCGCTATACGAAGACGCGCTCCCTGCTATCGAGGCGATAAAAGCTGCCGGCTTTAGGTTGGGTGTTATAAGCAATTGGGACCACACGCTATTCGGCGTTTTGGAATCGCTGGGCGTTGATGGAGAATTCGATTTTATTATCGCCTCACTAGTCTTTGGCTCGGAAAAACCTGATAAATCCATTTTTATGAAGGCCTGCGAGCACGGGAGAACCACTCCGGAAAGAACACTGCACGTGGGCGATTCTGAACACGACGATTTCCTTGGAGCGCAAAACGCCGGGATGCGAGCCTTGCTAATTAACAGGAATGATTCGCCATCGATTCCCGATGGCAGAATCAATTCGCTTACCCAAATCATGGAGGCGATCGAATGCTTCGCTTGAGCGACTTCGATTACGTACTCCCTGAAGACCGGATCGCTCAGAATCCGGTAGAGCCTCGCGACTCCGCGAAGATGCTCGTCGTTGACTGTGGTGAAATCAAGCACCGCGTGTTTAGTGATCTTCCCGAATTGCTAAGCCCCGGCGATTTACTGGTACTAAACAACACGCGGGTAACCGCGCTACGGCTATTCGGTGAGCGACCCGGCGGCGGTAAAACGGAAGTCCTACTCCTCCGCGAAAGCCAACCACTTACCTTTGAATCCTTGGTGAAGCCGGCTAAGAAGCTCAAGGTCGGCACTAGCATCGCATTCGAAGGTGGATTGGAGGCAACCGTCGTCGGAGAAGGAAGCGACGGGATTCGCACAATCTCATTTCGCAGCTTTGACGGTTTCGAGTCGGCGTTGGCCGCCGCAGGCAGAGTGCCGCTTCCGCCCTACATTCGCGAAACTCAGGCTACTGACGAGCGTTATCAAACAGTTTACGCCGAAACTCCCGGCAGTTCGGCAGCACCGACCGCAGGGCTGCATTTTACGGACGATCTTTTCGCACGACTGACCGAAAAACAAATAGACACCGCCTTTGTAACATTGGATGTCGGCATCGACACGTTTCGGCCGATGCAATCCGAAAACCCCGACGACCACAAAATGCACGGCGAGAGTTTCTTTATTCCAAAAGCTACGCGAGATGCTGTTGCAAATGCTAGTGGGCGGGTCATTGCCGTTGGCACTACGTCGGTACGCGCGCTCGAGACCGCTTCCATCGATAAGCGGATGCTACAGCCGGGCCCAGGGTGCAGCTCCCTGTTTGTTAAGCCGGGATATCGGTTCAAAACGGTCGACGCGATGCTCACCAATTTTCACATGCCACGCACAACCATGCTATTTATGGTTGCCGCCCTATGCGGCAAAGATACGCTACTAAGCGCCTACGAATCGGCATTAACGGCCGACTATCGATTCTTGAGCTTCGGTGACTCGATGCTCATCCTAAATCCATCCACAGGAGAAAACCATGCCTAAGAAATCATACGATCCACTCGATTACATCGAGCAAGCCTTTCTCGACGTTCGAACTGAACAAAAGCAGACGGACGGTTCCGACATTGGTGCCGAAGTTGATTCGTTGAAGCCGTTCAGCAAAGACTTCGTCAGCGGAGTTCCCAGCGTTGCGACACGCCCCGAAACTGCTAGGCCGAAGCGAGAGAGGAATGACACGCTGCGCCTAAAGAAAACGCAAATGAATGCACCGCGACCGCGTCGCACACAGAATGCCGCGCGGGCGCCGATCGTCGACGACCGCATGGAGCACGTGTGGATGCTCCTTCCAAAGAACCTTAAGTTCCTTGCCGGGGTCTACGATGATAACGTTACGCAAAAGTACTACACCAAAGAATTTGGTGAGTCGCGCGAAGAATTGATTCGCCGCATCGTCGATCCGGAGCTGAGCCTCGAAGAAACCTCACGCTTACTGGGAGTTTGCCCGGCAACGGTCCGACGCTATACCAACCGCGGCTGGCTGCGGCACCACCGGACGCGCGGCAACCAGCGGAGGTTTCGGCTTTCAGGTGTTGTCGATTTCGTGGAAAGGTACGGCAGAAACCCGGAGTAACGACTGAGAATCGCAGTTTTTTCGGATAGCTACACGCCGATCGTAAACGGCGTGTCGGTCAGCGTCGAAGCTCTTGTTGAAGAGCTTCGCGTGCAGGGGCATTCCGCGCATCTGTTTACGACACACTTTCCGAAACACAAAGACACTGACTCAAATATTTGGCGATTTTCTTCGGTACGGCTACCTTTCTTTCCGCAATATCCGTTCGCGGTCCCTCCGTTCTTTGGTGCCCTAAAACGTTTTCGAGAGCAGAACTTTAATATCATCCACACGCACACACCGTACACGATCGGTTTCGTCGGATTGCGTTGGGCAGAGTCGCACGGCATACCGATTGTCTCGACCTATCACACTCTGTATGAAAGGTACGCGCACTATGTACCATACTTTCCAAAAGTGTACGTTAGATACAAGGCGGCTAAACACACGAACTACTATTACAACAGGGTCGCTCACGTTATCACACCCAGTGAGGCCGCAAAAACTTCGCTTGTCCGACAGTCCGTCAAAACGCCGATCAGCATTATTCCAACGGGAAACCCGCCGGTGCAGCCGGTCGCGCGGTCTGAAGCAAGAAAAATGATGGGTGCGCGTGATAATGACAAAGCGCTCCTTTATGTGGGGAGGATGGCACGCGAAAAAAACATTACACTCCTAATTGATTCTGTAGCACAAGTTATGAAAAACGACGCGCGCGTAAAACTGTGGATGATCGGCGACGGCCCCGATAGAGTCGCCGCGCAAAAGCACGCTCGTGAAGTCGGGATTGGCGACCGTGTGCGCTGCGTTGGCGCAATTCCGCGCGAACAGGTGGATCAGTATTATGCGGGCTCGGACCTCTTTGTGTTCGCAAGCACGACGGAGACGCAAGGGCTCGTCATTGGCGAAGCGATGACTCACGGCCTTCCGTCTATTGCCGTTCGGGGAGGCGGCGCAAGTGATAACATCTCGGATGGAGAAACCGGCCTGATCGTCGGCAGCGGAGTCGAGCAGATTTCGGATGCGATCGAACACGTGCTGAGTGACCAGGAACTGCTAGAAGCCCTACGCAGGAATTGTCAGGAAAGGGCACAGAACTGGACTCACGCCGAGTCGTGCCGACGCGTGCTGGACGTTTATGAGTCCGTCCTCTCCTCGGTGTCGACGGTTAAGGAGGGCGAGCTTGTCCATTCGTGAGCGCATTGAAAGGCTGGAAATTGAGTCTCTGTCGGAATTTGCATCGAAGGCCGTGGAGTCACGCGGGCGCACAAGTGACGAACCGCAAGATGCCGTTAGAACTTGTTATCAGCGAGACCGAGATCGCATCCTGCATTCAAAAGCATTCCGCCGTTTAATGAATAAGACGCAAGTGTTCATTTCGCCCGGCGATCACTACCGGACGCGAATGACGCACACGCTGGAAGTCGCGCAAATCGCGAGGACGGTGTCTCGAGCATTAAGATTAAACGAGGACCTAACAGAGGCCATCGCATTGGGTCACGACGTCGGCCATCCCCCTTTCGGACACGCTGGAGAAAACGCGCTTGACGAGGCTGTAAAACAAATCGATTCCAAGGCCGGGTTTACGCACTATGAGCAGAGCGTCCGTGTACTGACAGTCTTAGAAAACTTGAACCTAACGCACGAAACGCTGGATGGAATCGGCGGTCACAGCAAGGGCAGGGCGGATTTAGGGGGTGACCACGAAAGTCCGTCGCCGGAAGCCGGCGTTGTCCGTATCGCGGATCGAATCGCCTATCTGAACCACGACCTCGACGACGCACTACGAGCCGACTGGCTCAAATTCGATGACGTGCCAAAAGGCGTGCAGGCCCTCGGAAGCCGCTCAGCCCGCATCGGCGCAATGGTCGGGGACCTTATCGATAGCAGCGCCGAAAGCATCTCGATCAGCTTTAGCCCGGCGATGACAGCCGTTGCCAACGAAATGAAGGAGTTTCTGTTCGAAAAGTTTTATCTGGATTACCCTGTCCGCTTTCCGGATATAAACAAGGCCAAGGCGATGGTTCGGTCGCTGTTCAATCATTATCACGCGAACGGCTTGCCGGAAGGCTTCCAAGGCGTACAGGGCAACCTCGATTACGTCAGCGGCATGACCGACCGCTTCGCCAAGCGAGAGTACGAGCGCCTCTTCCTGCCGAACGACTGGCTCGACTAGGACTAAAGACTTAACCCTTGACAACTTTTAGTTAACTGTGGTTAACTATCAGTGTGACCGAAGCGGCGCAAGACTACATCAAGGCGATCTACAGCCTGTCTCACGACGGTGAGCCGGCTGGAACGAAGGAGCTCAGCAAGCACCTTCGCACCAGTCAGGCAGCCGTGAGCAAGATGCTGCGCACCCTCGCTGAGCGAGGATGGGTGGAGCATACGCCGTACTACGGCGCCAAGCTGACACAGGCGGGTGAGGAGGTTGCGCTCGAAATCGTGCGCCACCACCGCCTTATTGAGCGCTGGCTGATGGAGCACCTAGGCTTCGAGGAACATGAAGTCCACGAGCAAGCAGAGCGCCTAGAGCACCATATCAGCGAAGAGTTTGAAGACCGCATCGCCGAGATGATGGGCCACCCCGAGACTTGCCCTCACGGCAAGCCGATACCGCCGAAGAGGTCGAAATGACGCTTGACCTCCTTAGAATCGGTGAGAAGGCAAAGGTTGTCACCGTCAATTGCCATGGTTTTTTGCGAACGCGGCTCGCTGACCTTGGCCTGCTCCCCGGCACACCCATTCAAGCGGTCACGCGAAGCCCCATGGGCGATCCGACTGCTTACGAAGTTCGTGGGTCGGTTATCGCAATCCGGCGCGAAGATGCGCAACTAATCGAGGTTGAACGTGAAAGATAGATTTGATATCGACCGCACGGGACACGATTATGTCGTAGCTCTCGCAGGCAACCCTAACACAGGCAAAAGCACACTATTCAACGGGTTCACCGGCTTGCGACAGCACACGGGTAATTGGCCTGGAAAGACCGTCACGCGCGCCGAAGGCACACTTCGCTACGAAGATAAACGCTACAAACTGGTCGACCTTCCTGGAGCGTATTCGCTCATTGCAGACGGGCAGGATGAGCAAGTCGCGCGTGACTTTGTTCTCTTTGGAAAACCGGACTGTGTCGTTATTGTTTTGGATGCGACGAATGTCGAGCGCAATCTCGCCCTTGCCTTGCAAATCCTCGAAGTCACCGGCAGAGTTGTGATCGCTTTGAATTTAATCGACGAAGCGCAAAGAAGAGGAATCACAGTCGACGCCGAAAAGATTTCGCAAGAATTGAAGGTGCCCGTGGTTCCTACCGTCGCGAGAGACAAAAAGGGCCTGATTGAGTTAGCAGCGGCAATCGCAGACGTTTGCTCTGGGAAAGCCGTGGCGCCCTCGCGACGGCGCGAACTCGATCCGGAATTGGAGTCGGCAGTGACCGAACTGGAAAGGCTCGTGGAAGCTGTCGTTCCCGGCGTGCCAAACGCGCGCTGGATCGCGTTGAGGCTGCTTGATGGCGACCCAAGTATCGAAGAGGGCCTCGCTTCCGGCGAGTTCGCGACGCCTGCGACGCCTACCCGAGAGGGTAGCGGTAAACCAAGCGAGGTGGCGTCATGAGCGGCCTAGAGGTCCTAACTTCTCGTGCCGGTGAGCTTCGCGCAAAGCTGGGTGAACAGGTTCACCTCGGCGTCGCCGAAGCGACGTTCGACGAGGCCGCGCGTATCGCCGAAAGTTCCGTTAAGCGACGGGGCCGCGTATTCGATTGGGACTGGAAACTGGACCGAATTCTTACCTCACGCATTTGGGGATTCCCGATCATGCTCGGAATCCTTGCCGTGGTGTTTTGGCTAACCATCAAAGGCGCTAACGTGCCGTCCGCCCTACTCGCCGATGGCCTCTTTTGGGTCGAGGATCAGCTCGCGTTCGCATTCCGATCTGTGGGTGCACCAGGTTGGGCAGAAGGATTTTTTGTACACGGTATCTACCGCGGCCTCGCTTGGGTTATCAGCGTGATGCTGCCGCCTATGGCGATTTTCTTCCCTGTATTTACATTGTTGGAAGATTTAGGCTATTTGCCTCGCGTGGCATTTAATCTGGACCGCATGTTCAAGAGCGCGGGCGGTAACGGAAAGCAAGCTCTCACCCACACAATGGGATTCGGTTGCAACGCCGCCGGCGTTATCGCAACGCGAATCATCCAATCTCCTCGCGAACGGCTCATTGCGATCATTACCAATAATTTCGCACCTTGCAACGGCAGATGGCCGACCCTCATCATGCTTGCTACGGTCTTCGTCGCGGCAGCATTCTCGCCGAGCGTGGGTTCCATCGTAGCCGCTTCAACGCTCGTAGGCATCGTTATGTTCGGTGTTCTCGTCGCCCTCTTGGTTTCCGGCGCGCTTTCACGCACGGTTCTAAAAGGGGAGCCATCCGCCTTCGCGCTTGAAATGCCGCCTTATCGCAAGCCGCAAGTATTACGCGTCTTTTACACGTCACTAATCGATCGAACTCTCTTCGTTCTTTGGCGGGCGATTGTTTGGGCAATACCCTGCGGCGCCCTCGCCTGGATTATGGGCAACACATACGTCGGTGACCTTAGCGTGATGGCGCATGTTTCCGGGTTTTTGGATCCGTTCGGACACGCTCTAGGACTTGACGGCGTGATCTTGCTTGCGTACATCATCGCCATTCCGGCAAATGAAATCGTCGTGCCGACGATGCTGATGGCATACATGAATGTCGACCGCATGATCGAGATCGACAACATGGTCGATCTAAAAGCCCTGCTCGTCGTGCAACACGATTGGACCGTTCTAACGGCTGTGTGCCTGATGTTGTTTTCACTTTTGCATAACCCGTGTAGCACCACGATTTGGACGATCTATAAAGAAACCGGCAGCAAGAAGTGGACTTGGGTGGCGACGCTGCTACCCCTTGCCATCGGCTTCCTCGTCTGCTTCCTCGTCGCCACAATCTGGCGAGCGGTCGGGTAGGCATCGCTGGGGATACAATTGGTTGATGGAGGACATCGACCTTCGCGCAGAAGTCGAACGCCGCGTTCGTGCTCACTTCCAGCCAGCTTTCGAGGCCATTGAACAGGCTTCCCCACTAACGGATGAGGAGAAGCAAGCGCGACTCGTGACCATGTCGCCTCAGTTGCGCCAAGTGATCGAGGAGAATGGATGGGGGCAGCCGCCGAAGATCTCTGACGAACGAAAAGAATTCATGATTAGAAAGGACGCTGATGAACTCTACGCAATCGTCCTTGAGCGCCGTGTTACCAGCGGAGTTTCAGGCCCGCTAACCGAAGATGAGCTGTACAACGCCGATATGTCTAGGTCGGAAGGGTCACTAAACTCCATGCTGACTCGACTTAGGGCAGAGCCAACGAATCCAATAGGAGAAGCGTTGATTGATATGCTCGAGAAAGGCAAAGAGGACCTGGTCCTGTTGCGTGACAATCCTACGGAAGAACTTTTTGCCGAAGTCGCCGAACGCTTGGTTGCTCAGTTTCGAGACTTTGATGTTGAGGGAACGATTAAGCGAATGAAGGAGCACCGAAACTCTCAGGTTGACGACCAATAACTGCCGGGGGATTTGCAATAATACACTAAACTACAGCAAAGTGCCCTGAGCTGGGGCTGACTCATCCAGCACGCGCCAAAGGTCGCAGGGATCATTCAGCGCAACCGCTCCCTTGGCTATCAACTTGTCGGCACCATCCGCTTCACTTCGTACTATCACTAAACACAGGTTTTTCTCCAGGGCCTCGACGGCCCCCGCCCACGTGCCACCGCTGCCCTCCGTAGCCGCAACCACAACACTCGCATCGGCAAGCGCATGAATCAGTTTATTCCGCCCCATTGCGTTACCAACACTGAAGCCTGCGGTCGGAGAATAAGGCGTCATCAGGCACACCCTGCCGCCCTCCAATGCCTCCCGCGTATCGGCCGCTTTAGCAGTTTTCTCAAGTGAATCCGCAAGGATGCCGACAGACGGCGCACCGATTTCGTATGCCGCTCGCATCGAAATTTTATCCACTCCCCTGGCACCGCCGGAGACGACTCCATAGCCCAATTTCCACCCCTCCGAGGC